>NZ_LVCV01000350.1 GCF_001647195.1 Rhodococcus sp. EPR-157
GGCAGGCGGGCTCTCGAACAACTCAGTCCTCGGCTGCCTCGATCACCTTGTGTGCGCGTGGCTCGATCGCCGTTCGCTCGGTGCCTCGTCCGTCGTAGCGGCTGACCTCGTCCTTGCTGCGGGGAGGACGGTCGTTTGCGATGAGCACTGCCATCCACGGGAGCGGGATGGACGCCCCGACGATGGCCATCGCTATCCAGGGGTTGGCCCAGATGCTGTACGAGGCGGCCGCCAGCACGAGGGCTGGGATTCGGAACGACATGATGAACATGTACTTCTTCACGCGCGCGCGGTGCTGCTCCTCGACCGACGTCTGCGCTTCGGTGATCAGTGCTGGGTGCCTGGCCGAGCCGCTTTCGGCCGAGCTGTAGAACCCGGGTGTACGCGTCATGACTCCACTGTGTCACTACCTCGCTTCGAATGCACTCGTCGGCGTTGTTGGTCTCACCGGGCGCTTGTGCGGAATAATCGAGGCATGAGCACTCAGACCAAGGATCGCCCCGATATCGCCCCCGACGAAACCACCGATGACGACCGGCCGAAGTTCTTTCACTACGTCAAGAAGAACAAGATCGCCGAAAGCGCGGTCATGGGAACCCATGTCGTGGCGCTGTGCGGCGAAGTGTTCCCCGTGACGAAGTCCGCGAAGCCGGGCTCGCCGGTGTGTCCCGACTGCAAGAAAGTCTACGAAGGTTTGAAGAAAGGCGACTGACGAGGGGAGTTCGGTTGGGCGACGGTCTCGGCGTCGTCCGTCGCCTTACCGGGGCTTGTCATCGGAATCGCTCGATCTCGTGCGGTCCCCTGCAAGCCGAATCGGGCCGGTAGCCAGCCGCCATGCGACTGCGGTGACAGGTCCCGATTCCTCGTACGCGGTTTGCGCTGCGAGCCATTCCCGCATCTGCTCGATTCTGGTAGCGCGCGCCGGGAAATACTCCTGGATGGTTGCATTGAACTCGGCGCCCAGTACGACGGCGAAACCGAGGAAGAACGTGAAGAGCAGAAACGCGATCGGCGTCGCGAGCGCACCGTAGGTGTAGCCGGTTCCGGTGATCCAGGTCAGGTAGAAGCGCAGGACAGCGCTCGCGATCATGAAGAACACGCCGGCCAAGAGCGCCCCGCCCAGTAGACGGTGCCACGGCAACGAGGTGTGCAGCGCTACCTTGTAGAGCGT
>NZ_LVCV01000351.1 GCF_001647195.1 Rhodococcus sp. EPR-157
GAGCAGTGCCTGGACGTAGGTCGGTCCGAGTGCCACGAGCGGCAGCACCAACACGGCGACGACGAGGAATGCGACGTACAGCAGGAGTGCGAAGATGCGCTGCCAGATCGGATGCCGAGCGTCCTGCTGACCGTGTGCCTCGACGATGGAGTCGACGAACGTCGAGATGGCGGACGACCCGGCCCACAGCGACAACACGAAGCCGGCGGACACGACTTCGCCGCGTCCCTGCTGGAGTACGTCCTGAACCGTCGGTTCGATGATGCCGTCGACGACGCTGTCGCTGAAGACGGTGCTGCTGAAGGTGATGATCTTGGACTCGATGATGTCGATCGTGTTCGGTCCGAACCAGCCGGCAACGAAGCCGAGACTTCCGAGCACCCCCAGCAGCAGGGGTGGCAAGGACAGCGTCTGCCAGAACGCGGCAGTCGCCGCTTTGCTGAAGATCGAATCGTCCCAGGCTTTGCTCAGTGTGCGCCGCGTCACCACCCAGATGAGGCGCAGGGGTCGCCCGGACGACAGCTTCTCCGGTGCACCTGCAGTTTCGCTCATGGTCTCTCCAGCATTCCCGACGATGGCCGCGCGCGCTCGTTGCACCCTCGGTGTGGCCGTTCGGCGTGTCGCTCGCACGTCGAAAAGGTCACATCTCTTCCGA
>NZ_LVCV01000352.1 GCF_001647195.1 Rhodococcus sp. EPR-157
ACCGGCGGCCAGTGAGCGCTGACATGACCGACACCACAGACCACCCCACACACGCAGCCGCACCAGCGGGTGGAGCCCCGCTGCGTGCGTGGCAGAGACGTGCCTTGACGAAGTATCTGGTGTCCGCACCGAAGGATTTCCTGGCCGTCGCTACGCCTGGAGCAGGTAAGACGACCTTCGCTCTCCGCGTTGCTTCCGAGCTGCTTGCCCATCGAACGGTGGATCAGGTGACCGTCGTCGCGCCGACGGAACACTTGAAGCACCAGTGGGCCGAGTCCGCTGCCCGGGTGGGCATCGCGCTCGATTCACGTTTCTCCAACTCCACCGGCCAGACGTCGAGCGACTACCACGGCGTCGTCGTCACGTACGCGCAGATCGCGTCGCACCCGTTCCGACACCGCGTACGTACGGAGGCCAGAAAGACTCTGGTCATCCTCGACGAGATCCACCACGGAGGCGACGCCAAGAGCTGGGGCGAAGGCATCCGCGAAGCGTTCAGCGACGCGACGCGGCGCCTCGCACTCACAGGTACGCCGTTTCGAAGCGACGACAGCCCCATCCCGTTCGTGAACTACGAACCCGACGACGAGGGCCTGATGCGCTCGCGGGCGGACCACTCCTACGGGTACTCGGATGCGCTCGCGGACGGCGTCGTTCGGCCTGTCGTCTTTCTCGCCTACTCGGGCGAAGCCCGGTGGCGAAACAACGCCGGCGAGGAGTTCACAGCCCGTCTGGGCGAACCGTTGAGTGCCGAACAGACCGCGCGGGCGTGGCGCACGGCCCTCGATCCGCAGGGCGACTGGATGCCTGCGGTCCTTCTAGCGGCCAACACTCGGCTCGGGCAGTTGCGTAGCGGCGGGATGCCCGACGCCGGGGCCCTCGTCATCGCCACCGATCAAACTGTTGCGCGTGCGTACGCGAAGCTCATCGAAGTGATCACCGGTGAGACTCCCTGCATCGTGCTGTCCGACGACCCGACGTCGTCCGCTCGAATCGCCGAGTTCGGCAAGAGCGATCAGAAGTGGATGGTCGCAGTCAGGATGGTGTCCGAGGGCGTCGACGTACCCCGCCTTGCGGTCGGGGTCTACGCGACCAGCGCGTCGACCCCGCTGTACTTCGCTCAGGCCATCGGTCGGTTCGTGCGATCTCGGCGTCCGGGCGAGACGGCGAGTGTCTTCCTCCCCTCGGTCCCGGTACTGCTCGATCTCGCCAGCCAGCTCGAGGCGCAGCGCGACCACGTTCTCGGAAAGCCGCACCGCGAGAAGGACGGCCTCGACGACGATCTCCTCGCGGATGCGAAAAAGCAGAAGGACGAACTGGGGGAGGAGGAGAAGGCATACACCTCCCTCGGCGCGGATGCCGAGCTGGATCAGGTCATCTACGACGGCTCGTCGTTCGGAACCGCCACGTTCTCGGGTAGCGACGAGGAGGCGGACTATCTCGGCCTACCTGGACTGCTCGACGCCAAGCAAATGCGTGATCTGCTGCGTCAACGCCAGCAAGAGCAGTTGGAGAAGCCGTCTGCGCCCGGCCCTGCGGTGCCGCCGCCGGCCGCGTCCGAGCGGGTGTCCACGTCCGGTCAGCTGGCCGCTCTCCGCCGCGAACTCAACAGTTTGGTCGCGGTGTACCACCACCGCACCGGAAAGCCGCACGGCGTGATTCACGGCGATCTACGACGCGTGTGCGGTGGCCCACCCACGGCGATGGCCACGGCAGATCAGTTGAGCGAACGAATCACGCAGCTCCGCAAGATGTGACCTGAACGCACGAGAACGGACGTCCACTTCGAGTGGACGCCCGTTCTCCTGAAGATTGTCGAGTGTTCAGATTTCTGCCGATGTGTCCTGCGAGCGAGCCGACTACACCGTGGAGTCCGATTCGGTCATCACCGTTGCGTTCACTTCACGCAGTCGATCTTCGTGCTCCTTGGCGTGGTGACCGCAGAACAGCAGTTCTCCGCCGGTCGAGAGCACAACTCGTGCGCGAGCCCCTGCACCGCACCGGTCGCACCGGTCGGCAGCTGTCAATTGTGGGCTGGTCAAAGTTCCGGGCATGACTCCTCCGTACTGGCGTTCGGTGTAACCCGATTGCCTGGGGCCGGTCCGCCGCGTCGGTATGGCGCGGTCCGTACACTCT
>NZ_LVCV01000353.1 GCF_001647195.1 Rhodococcus sp. EPR-157
CATCCACGGTCAAGATCTGTTCGCTTAGAGCTGATTCCGGGCGTGTCGTACTCGCCGTCTACTGTCGAACGGTGACACGAGGCGTGGCGACGGCCGGGGTAGGTGCCCAATTCGGTATTCCGGCGCTGTTCGTGGTGGGTGGTCTGTGTCAATACGTCGGCGCGGCAATCGGAGTGTTTCTGTTCGACACCCTGGATCCGGCGGCAGTTGCCTGGCTTCGAGCACTGGGCGCGGCGGTCGTGCTGCTCGCGTGGCGACGACCGTGGAGACGTCCGCCCGGCGCAGGTCGATGGACGGGCCGAAAAGTGATGATCGCCACACTGTTCGGGCTGGCCACAGTCGGGATGAACGTCATGTTCTACGAGGCGATAGCCCGCATTCCATTGGGAGCAGCTGTTGCGATCGAATTTCTCGGTCCGGTCGCTGTCGCGGCAGCCGGGTCGAAGCGCATTCGCGACACGATTGCGCTCGGTCTGGTGATTCTGGGCGTGCTCGCGATTGCCAGTGCTCAACTCGACGGGAGTTCGGTAGGACTACCAGGTGTGGGGTTTGCCCTGGCATCAGCCGGCCTCTGGGCGGTCTACATATTGGTGGGCAAGCGGGTTGCGGACGCAGGCAATGGAATCGATGATCTCGCGGTCGGTATGGCGGGCGCCACCGTCATCCTTGCTCCCGCTCTGCTCGGACCCGTTCTGTGGACGGATGCGGACGTGTTCCTCGAGCCGCGGGTGTGGATGCTCGGCCTCGGGGTCGGATTGCTGTCCAGCGTCGTGCCCTACGTCTTGGACCAGGTCGTATTGGTCAGGATCGGGCGAGCACGCTTCGCCCTGCTCCTGGCGCTACTTCCTACTACAGCGACAGTCGTAGGAGCCGTTGTGCTTTCGCAACTGCCCACCGTCGCCGAGGGAGCGGGAATCGTTGCGGTCGTTGCGGCGGTCGTGATCGGCGGTAGCTCAGCCCGCGAACGTGCCGTCAGTACCGAGGAATTGCCGCCGCACTGACCTGCGCTGGCCTGACCTGCACTGACAGAATCGTTCTCGTGACCGAATCCACCGACACACTGCTGCACATCTGCGCCGCCGACGACTGGCATGCTGCCCGAACCTCGCCCGAACTGCGCCCGGCTTCTCTCGCCGACACCGGATTCGTGCACCTGTCCACACCCACACAGGTTCATCTTCCGGCGAATCGGCTGTTCGCAGGTCGCGACGACCTGGTGCTCCTGGTCCTCGACCCGAGTCGCCTCGGCGCCCCCGTGCGGTGGGAGCCGGGTGTACCGGGCGATCCCCAATCGATGTTGTTCCCACACCTGTACGGGCCGTTGCCGATGGCAGCCGTCACGACGGTCGTGCGCTATGTAC
The DNA here is from genome assembly GCF_001647195.1 of Rhodococcus sp. EPR-157. Taxonomy (GTDB): domain Bacteria; phylum Actinomycetota; class Actinomycetes; order Mycobacteriales; family Mycobacteriaceae; genus Rhodococcoides. Next base: position 1,362 of record NZ_LVCV01000353.1, read on the forward strand.
CGGATGCGAACGGAGAATTCGTTGCGCCAGAACTGTGATGGCCGGGCTCGGTCGCAGCCGGCAGCGACCGAGCCACAATCGCGGCTTGCACTCGTGAGTCCGCGCCGAGCTTCGCCAGAATTCTCGATACGTGCGTCTTGACCGTCGTCTCGCCGATGAAGAGCTGTCGCGCAATCCGCGCATTCGACAATCCGTCGCCGAGACACCGAAGTACGTCTCGCTCCCGGTCGGTAAGATCGGTCAACCCCTGCGGTGCCTCGATGGCCGGCGAATGACTGCCGGACGCGAAGGCGTCGATCAGCGTCCGCGTCACCTGCGGAGCCAACACCCCGTCGCCGGCATGTACCGCCGAGATCGCGTCAAGGAGGTTCTCTGCTGATACCGACTTGAGGACGAACCCGGACGCACCCGCTTGGAGCGCACGGAAAACGTAGTCGTCGATGTCGAATGTCGTCAGCACGAGGACGCGAGCGAATCGACCGGCGATGATCCTGGTCGTTGCTTCGATTCCGTCGAGGCCAGGCATTCGAATGTCCATGAGTACGACGTCGGGAGTGCGGTGCGCAGCGAGATCGACAGCTTCGTAGCCGTCGGCCGCCTCGCCGACGACGGTGAAGCCCGTCGCCGACTCGACGATCGTCTTCAGCCCCGATCGAATGGCCGCATGATCATCGGCGATCAGCACTCGAATCATCGGGCGGTGCTCTTCTCTACAGGCAGAACTGCTTTCACGCACCACCGGTCGCCCTCGCAACCCGCGTGCAGCATGCCCCCGAGTAGTTCCGCGCGCTGTCTCATGTTGGCAAGCCCCGTCCCTGTACGACCGTCGACCCTTCCAGGATGGTCCGAATCCGTCGGCGTCATGTCGTTGGTGATCACGATGGTGAGTGCATCGCCGTCACACCTGATGTCCACGCCGGTCGCGGCGCCGGGGGCGTGCACGACTGCGTTGGTCAACGCCTCCTGCACGATGCGATACGCGGCGTGGTCCACCGCGGCCGGTAGGACAGTTGTGCGGTGAGCACCAGGTGTAAAATCGCCGTCGATGTGCACGTCGGTACCGCTTGCCCGCGCCGACGTGACGAGTCGGTGCAGCTCCTCGACACGACCTGGTGAGAGAGGCTCGTCCTCTGCACCGTCGCCGCGGAGAAGGCCGATCATCGAGCGCATCTCGGTCAATGCGTCGATGCTGTTGGCGCGAATCGACGTCACGATGTCGTGAACGCCGGGTCCACCGATTCCAACTGGCCTGCCGTCACGCGTCTCGACGATCCGCAACGCGGCTGCGGACTGAATCGCTATGGCAGACAAGTGTCCGGCCACCACGTCGTGAAGATCGCGTGCCATGCGGGCGCGTTCGGCCTCGACGGCGGCGCGCCGATCAAGTTCGGCAATGACGGTGGCTGCTTCTGCCCTCTCGAATTCGGTGCGCGCGATCTGCTTGTGTTGTCGCACGCTCCGCGCCCACCACAGTGGAGTTCCGAGGAACGCAGCTGCAGCGCCGATCGTGACGATCACTTCCTGCCCCTCGCCCGTGACCGCGTACACCAGCCCACACGTGAGCACGGACACTGCTGCGCTCAGACGCAGGATGCCGATCGATTGGCGATCGGTGCCGTAGAGCGCCACGCAATAGACGAGGTCCGAGACGATCAGCCACACGGGCAGTGTCGCGCCGAGCATCAGATCGAGGCCGAATGGAACGACCGCCAGGCCGAGCGCCATGACCGGCGCACGCCGGCGGAGGAGGGAACACGCGCAGAGCAGCGCGAGCACAGCGATGCGCCCCCACAGCGGCACGTCCACCCGATCGGGCACGAATCGGTAGATGTTCGTCGCATACAGGGCGCAGCAGAAGGCGAACTGTGCGGCGACGACGAGAAGGTCCCGTGATTCTGCAGATAGGTCGGACCACCGGCGCACCCAACCATCACAGCACATCGGTCCCCTCAGTTCGTCAGCCGAAGGGATGAGGTGCACCCGGGCACACGAAGAGCCGCCGCTTGGACAGCGACGGCTCTTCGATGTTCTACGGACCGGTGTGCGTGACTACTAGTCGAGGTAGTCGCGCAGAACCTGCGAACGCGACGGGTGACGAAGTTTGGACATGGTCTTGGATTCGATCTGACGAATGCGCTCGCGCGTCACGCCGTAGACCTGCCCGATCTCATCCAGCGTCCGCGGCTGTCCGTCGGTGAGGCCGAACCGCAATCGAACCACGCCTGCCTCCCGCTCGGACAGGGTCTCGAGCACTGACTGCAGTTGATCCTGCAGCAGGGTGAAGGACACCGCGTCGACAGCGACCACGGCCTCGGAGTCCTCGATGAAGTCGCCGAGCTGGCTGTCGCCCTCGTCGCCGATCGTCTGATCGAGCGAGATCGGCTCGCGAGCGTACTGCTGGATTTCCAACACCTTTTCAGGGGTGATGTCCATTTCCTTCGCGAGCTCTTCCGGCGTGGGCTCACGGCCCAAATCCTGAAGGAGTTCACGTTGGATGCGGCCGAGCTTGTTGATGACCTCGACCATGTGGACCGGGATGCGGATGGTCCGCGCCTGGTCGGCCATCGCACGCGTGATTGCCTGGCGAATCCACCACGTCGCATACGTCGAGAACTTGTAACCCTTGGTGTAGTCGAACTTTTCGACCGCGCGAATCAGGCCGAGGTTTCCTTCCTGAATCAGATCCAGGAAGGCCATTCCACGCCCGGTGTAGCGCTTTGCGAGCGATACGACGAGGCGGAGGTTGGCTTCGAGCAGGTGGTTCTTCGCGCGGTTGCCGTCGCGGCAGATCCAGGTGAAGTCGCGTCGTGCAGCTACTGGGAGCTTCTCACCCTTTTCGGCGAACTCACGCATCTTCTCCGTGGCGAACAGGCCGGCCTCGATGCGCTTGGCAAGCTCGACCTCCTCCTCGGCATTGAGCAGTGCGACCTTGCCGATCTGCTTGAGGTACGCGCGAACGGAGTCGGCCGACGCGGTGAGCTCGGCGTCTTTGCGAGCCTGACGTAGAGCCTCGGACTCTTCTTCGTCCCAGACGAAATCGCCCGATGCTTTGTCCTCGGCGGTGGGTTCGGAAGTTGCGTCGTCCTCGGTGTCGTCACCAGCGGCTACGACCTCGACTACGTCGTTGGCCGCAGCGGCGATGTCGCCGTCCGAGATGTCGATCTCATCGATGCCGGGGACATCCTCGTCGCCCTCTGCCGCGGGAGACCCGTCGGCAGCCTTCTTGGCCGTAGCCTTCTTCGCGGGTGCCTTCTTGGATGCCGCTCGTTTTGCGGGAGCCTTCTTCGGCGCTGCTTTCTTCGCCGGTGCGGTGGTCTTAGCCGCCGGAGCGGCGTCGACCTCTCGGATCGTGCCGTTCGGTGCCTCCGCAGCAGGTGCAGGGGACGCAGACTCTGTTGCTGAATCTACGGTCTGACGGATATCGGTGGCTGCCACGTACGCCCTTTCGTGACGGTGTCGTGCGGCGTCACGCCAGAGTGGTTTCCGGCGGAGAGGTCTTGTCGATTGTGCCGGCGTGCAGACCGGCATCAACCATTGTAACGACCCGTCGAGACTTTGTTACCGAGCCTGGTCCGTATGGGCTGCTGTGTCGGCCGCCAGGGCAGCGCCGACGATGCCCGCGGCGTTCAACAATGTGGCTGCGAC
>NZ_LVCV01000354.1 GCF_001647195.1 Rhodococcus sp. EPR-157
CGGGGTGTAGAAGCGTTCCGTGAACGCGGTGGGGATCGCAGTACGGGCCCGATCGCCACGTTCGGTCGCCACAGCGTCGAGGGCCCGTTCGGCCTGGGACGCACGGGCGACAGGAATGTCGGCTCCTGCTGACGGCGGCGCGCTCACAGAGCCGATCCCGAGCATGGCGCCTGTTCCGAGTAGCCCGATGCAGATCTGCGCAGTGCGTGGTCCTGCTCTGTTTCTCATGGTGGCAGACGTTAAGTAGTAACTCCGAAGCAGGTAATCGGTCTACGGTGCCTATTTCGGGTGCCTTCGCGGTACCGCTGACGACGGTGTCTACCACTGGGGTAGCGGAGCGATCTCACTCCGAGGTATGACGACTTTTCGCCCTGAAGTTCCTACAGTTCTTCGTGTGGGTATCAGACGGTCGTCCAAGAGCAAGGCACTCCGGACCGAGCAGCCGGGAGCTGTACGGCGCGCCCTCGCTGCGCTTCCCCCCGGTCGCGGTGTCGATGTGGCGATCGTCGTTGTGACTGCGATTCTGTACTCGATCGCGTTGCCTACGCTCCAACTCACGCACGACGTGCCGGCCCCGATCATGCCGGTAGTGGCTGCCCTTGCGGTATTCCCGTTCGTACTCGTGCGCGCCAATCCCGCTCTCGGATGGGCGATTTCAGCTGGGTCGGCCGTCGTCATCCCAGTGGCGTTCGATCGCGTACCAGGCTACGACTACCCCTGGCAGGTCACCCACATCATCGTATTGCTTGCGCTCCTGCTCGCGGTAAGCATGCGATGCGCGGTGCAGATCGTCGGGCTCGCATGGATATCGACGGTCCTGCTGTTCTTGGGCTACACCCCGGGTGACGACGGCATCGGCTGGGCCGTCGCGCTGCCCGCGATCGTGATGTTCGGGCTGTTGATTCGCTGGCTCGTGCTCTCGCGTCGGCAACTCGCGAAACAGGAGGAGGTCTCCGAGCTCGAGCGCGCCCGTCGCACCATCCTGGAGGAGAAAGCCAAGATCGCCCGCGATCTACATGACGTCGTGGCGCACCACATGTCTCTCGTCGTCGTGCAGGCGCAGAGTGCGCCCTACCGGATCGCGGACGTATCACCGGCCGCTGCTGCAGAATTCGATTCCATCGGCGCGACAGCACGCGAGGCTCTGAACGAAATTCGAGGAATGCTCGGTGTTCTGCGGAGCGACGGAGTCGTCGCCGACGACGCACCTCAACCCGGCGCTGGCGATGTCCCAGCGTTGCTGGAGAGCAGTGCGCGCGCTGGTGTACGCCTGAGTTGGCAGTCGGCCGGTAGCGCGGAAATGGTGTCCGCAACAACAGGTCTTGCGCTGTATCGAATATTGCAGGAGTCCTTGTCGAACGCCTCGCGCCATGCCCCGGGCACCGATGTTCACGTGCGGCTGGACTACGGGGTCGACGTCACCTATCTCGAGGTCGTCAACGGCAGTCCGCAAGAACGCGGCGTGGCGACGCATCAACCTGGAACCGGCGGACACGGCCTGGCCGGTATGCGAGATCGCGCTGTCGGAGTGTCCGGCTGGCTCGATGCCAGGGCGCGTTCGGACGGGGGATTCGAGGTGGTCGCGCGGCTGCCGTCCACTGCATCGGCCGCGGTTGTCACCGGACCGTAGCCCCAAGCGCATAGGGTGTTCTTCCGTGGCCATCACGGTGTTCATCGCAGACGACCAGGCAATGGTTCGACAAGGATTCGGGGCGCTGCTCGCAGCGCAGCACGACATCAGTGTGGTCGGCGACGCCGACAACGGCGTGGCCGCCGTCGCCGAGGTGAAACGGCTGCGACCCGATGTCGTGCTGATGGATGTCCGCATGCCGCAGATGAACGGTCTCGAGGCGGCGCGTGCACTGATGTCCGCCCATCTCGACCCGCCGGTGCGGATCCTCATGCTCACGACGTTCGACATCGATGACTACGTCTACGAAGCGCTTACCATCGGGGCGAGTGGTTTCATGCTCAAGGATGCACCCGCCGACGAACTGATCCGGGGCGTCCGCGTCGTCGCTGCGGGGGAGGCGTTGCTCGCTCCATCGGTCACTCGGCGACTCATTGCCGACGTCACTTCGCGCCGCGCCGCTCCGCGCACTCACCCGTCGACGTTGGCGGTTCTGACCCCACGTGAACGTGAGGTTCTCGAATTGATTGCCCAAGGCCTCTCGAACACCGAGCTCGCCGCGTCGTTGTTCGTTGCCGAACAGACGGTCAAGACTCACGTGGGCAAGGTTCTCGGGAAGCTCGGGCTGAGAGACCGCGCACAAGCCGTGGTGCTCGCGTACGAGAGCGGCCTCGTCACACCGGGATGAGCGCGCTCGCGCTGCCGACATCGCATCGAGGCGGCAAGATTTAAGGTATCGGGTATGGAGTCGACGAGAGGCGAAAAATTGCGCATCGGAGTTTTGACCGGCGGCGGTGACTGCCCTGGCCTCAATGCGGTGATACGGGCCGTGGTCCGCACCGCGGATGCGCGCTACGGATCGACCGTCGTCGGCTTCCAGGACGGATGGCGTGGGTTGTTGGAGAATCGCCGCATTCAACTGCGCAACGACGATCGCAACGACCGTCTGCTGACCAAGGGCGGAACGATGCTCGGGACAGCAAGGACCAACCCCGAGGTGCTACGCGCCGGCCTGGATCGGATCAAGGAGACACTCGAGGACAACGGGATCGACGTCCTCATCCCGATCGGCGGCGAAGGAACGCTGACCGCGGCCAACTGGCTCTCGGAAGAAGGCGTCCCAGTCGTCGGAGTCCCCAAGACCATCGACAACGACATCGACTGCACTGACGTCACCTTCGGTTTCGATACCGCACTGACCATTGCCACGGACGCAATCGACCGCCTGCACAGCACCGCGGAATCGCACCAGCGCGTCATGCTCGTCGAGGTAATGGGCCGGCACGCAGGCTGGATTGCTCTGCACGCAGGCCTTGCTTCCGGGTCTCATATGACTCTCATTCCGGAGCAGCCGTTCGACGTCGACGAGGTCTGCGATCTGGTACGCAAACGATTCCAGCGTGGTGACTCGCACTTCATCTGCGTCGTCGCCGAAGGGGCAAAGCCGAAGGAAGGGTCGATGTCGCTGGTCGACGGCGGCATCGACGAATTCGGCCACGTCAAGTTCACCGGCGTCGCCCACCAACTGGGTCAGGAGATCGAGCGGCGGATCAACAAGGAAGTGCGAACGACGGTCCTCGGACATGTCCAGCGCGGTGGAACACCCACGCCGTACGACCGGGTGCTCGCCACGCGCTTCGGCGTCAATGCCGCCGATGCCGCGCACGCAGGAGATTTCGGCAAGATGGTCTCGCTGCGCGGCACCGAGA
>NZ_LVCV01000355.1 GCF_001647195.1 Rhodococcus sp. EPR-157
GCGCCTCGAACGTCTGAAGTACCTTCGACACCTCCTTGGCCCATTCCTTGTAGGACAGGCCCTTGTTCTCTTTCACCGAGGACGCGGCCCGATGCTCCGCTTCCATGCCGTCGACTTCGAGGTGGCCGAACTCGGTATTGGGCAGAAGTACACCGTTGTGCAGTAGGGCCGAACCGATGCCGGTTCCGAACGTGAGGAGGACCACGACCCCGCTCTTGTCCTTGCCCGCGCCGTAGCGATCCTCGGCGACGCCCGCCGCGTCGGCGTCGTTCAGGACAGTGACGTTGGAGTGTCCGAGTGCGGAGGAGAACAGAGCCTTGGCGTCGGTGTCGATCCACGACTTGTCGATGTTGGCCGCCGACCGGGCGATCCCTCCGGTGACGACGGCGGGCAGCGTGACACCGACCGGTCCGGTCCAGTCGAAGTATGCTGTGATCTCTGCTACCACTGCCGCCACGGAGTCGGGAGTCGATGGCTGTGGAGTCTCGATCTTGTATCGGTCGCCGACGAGTTCGCCGGTCACCAGATCCACGATTCCGCCCTTGATGCCGCTGCCGCCCACATCGACGCCGAATCCCTGGCGTTGCCGTGAGTCCGTCGGCGTCGATTCCGTAACTGCCTGTGTCATGTGGCGTGCGCTCCTGATGTCGTGGAACTTCCTCGTACGCACGAATGCCCGTCCTCGGTGAGTACCGTGCTCCCAAAGAATAGTGCCCGTACGCGGAATCGGTAGGGCCATGAACGGAACACGAATCGTTCGAGTGGTGCGCACGCCCCGACCTGTGATCCGATGGTGCACGTGCCGAAACCAGACGACGCCTCCCACCCGAGCAATCGAGAACTTCTGGAGATCGCCCGCGAAGTCGCACGAATCGCGGCGGCACACGTGCGAACCCGTCGGCCCGAAGTGTTCGGTGGCGACGTGCGTGGGGCGTCTGCCACTTCGTCGACACCGGTCCAGACGAAGAGCACGCCCACGGACCCCGTCACCATCGTCGATACGGAGACGGAACAACTGCTTCGCACGCTGCTCGCCGAACGGCGTCCCGACGACCTGATCCTCGGCGAAGAAGGCGGCGGGCAGACGGAATCGGTGCGAGGAATTCGATGGGTGCTCGATCCGATCGACGGCACGGTCAACTTCCTGTATGGACTCCCCGCGTACTCGGTCTCGGTGGCCGCTCAGGTGGACGGTGTCAGCGTTGCCGGAGTCGTCGTCGATGTTGCTCGGGATGTCACGTACAGCGCGGCTCGCGGGGAGGGCGCCACCATGACCCGATCCGACGGCCCCGCGGTCGAACTCACCTGTAATCCGGTATCCGAACTCGCACTTGCGCTCGTTGCTACCGGGTTCGGATACGGCGCGTCACGACGCACTGCTCAGGGGCGGATCATCGCCGAATTGCTCCCTCGAATACGCGACATCCGGCGTGTCGGATCAGCAGCGCTCGACCTGTGCATGGTCGCGTCCGGTGCCGTCGACGCACACTTCGAACACGGTCTCAGTCCATGGGATTGGGCCGCAGGATCTCTCGTCGCCGAAGAAGCCGGGGCCGCTGTCGTGCTTCCGAGCCCGACTTCGACAACAGCAGGTGGTTCGATCACGGTCGCGGTCGCGCCGGGCATCGAACGTCAATTCCTCGAGTGCCTCGAGTCGATCGGCGCGCTCGACGCCATCCCGATCGACTGAGGCGATTGTCAGCAGCGTGCGCTGCGCGCAGCCTCGAGGAGTTCGATGTCGAGTGGGGCGGGGGCTGAACCTTGCGTCACACCCGCCAGCGACTGAAGTACGGACTCGGCGTCGGTATTGGGCTGCAGACTCTGGAAGTACGTACCCAACGCCAGGTCTACGGTGTCGTCGCCGCGGCCGTCCTGGATCAGTTCGGCGCACGGAGCTGCCAGCCACACGGCGCTGGCCGCGGCAAGGCCGTTTGCGCCGAACCTGATCTGACCCTGGCACTGCATGTTCTGATCGAGGTACACCGGATCGTTTCCGACCTGCACATCCGGCGCGCTCGCGAAACCGTATTCGCTCAGATCCGCTGCGACCGTGGCGGCCTGCCCGCGCTCGCCGTTTGCGTTGAACACTCGCACCTTGGTCGCCGAGAGAGCGGCGGGTTCGACATCGAGCAGTGCAGAGCGATCGACTCGTTCGCCGAGGGGCGCGGGGACCGTTCCGTCGCTCGACGGTGCCGTGGAGGGCTCGTTGCATTCGACTGTGGCAGTCACTGCTTCGTCGGAGGTGAACACCCGGACCCAGGTGAAGACACCGAGAAGCGCCAACGCAAGAAGCACGATCATGATCGGAAGCACACGCCTCCGCCGAAAAGGACGGCCGCGATCGTCGACAGAGTCGCCCTCGGTGATCAGTGAAACCACGGTGTGGACACGCCTTTCCTTCGCTGGATCTTCATGTGCGCGCCGACGTTCGAGCAACGGGCTCGGCGTGCGTGCTCACTGTAGTTGGCTTCGGAACGAAGGTCGCTGCACAGGCATGGAATGTCTGGCGGGTCGATGGTGTTCAACGGGGTTGTCAGGCGAAAAGAGAACCGTTCGGCGATTCGGTTTCGCCAAAGTCACGCGGTTCGGCTATTGTCTGGCGGCCCCGGTGGTTTCGAAAGTGAAGCGAATCCGTGGTGGACGGCACAGAAAGGTGAGGTCTCGATCGGGTTTCAACCTCGATCGTTCGGGCATTACCCGGGTAGTTTCTCGGGCACCTTGCATCACTGTCGTCCGTTGGAGAGACGAACCGGATCAGAACACGAGACGGTGAAGACAGCATGAGGCGCGATCCCCGCGGCCGACGAACTCGCCGGCACGAGTGCACGACGTTTTCACCAAATACATGCACTAGAACAAGGGGTACGAAAGAACAATGGCAACCGACTACGACGCACCGAGAAGAACAGAGTCCGATGATGTGTCGGAAGATTCGCTCGAGGAGCTGAAGGCACGCCGCAACGAGGCGCAGTCCGCTGTGGTCGACGTGGACGAGTCGGACACGGCAGAGTCGTTCGAGCTTCCGGGCGCAGATTTGTCCGGGGAAGAACTATCGGTCCGTGTTGTCCCCAAGCAGGCGGACGAGTTCACGTGCTCCAGCTGTTTCCTGGTCCATCACCGCAGTCGACTGGCAAGCGATGCGAGCGGCGTACTCATCTGCCGCGACTGCGCTGCGTAATCTACGCAGCGGTGTGATCGACCGGGAAGTGTTCGTCCGAACGAAGGTGAGGCCGAGACCGCTCAGGCGTGATCTCCGGGGGTGGGCCGAGCCAGGGCAGCGACCAGATCTTCCGGCCGCTGGGTGCTGACCAACCAGTAGGGGGTGGGGTCGTCGGGATCGTCGAGAACTATCAGAACCATTTGTTTGACCCAGGTGCGGTGTTGTACGAAGGCAAGGGGATCGAGCTGCCTTCCCAACGCCGCACTTTTTGCTGTCGCGGGAACGACGGCTGCCGTCGCAATCACGTCCAAGGGCAGGTGCGCCTGTCCGACGCGCAGTTCGCCTACGCCAGACCCGTCGCGAGAGACCTCGACCGTCATTCGACTGAGCCAGTACAGAGCCCAGATCGGAAATGGTAGGAGGAGCACGTACGGAAGCCAGGCGCGCAACCCGGGTGCGCCCATGTGCACTTCGGCTGCGAGGAGGGCTCCCACTGCAAGACCTGCGGGCCACCACCAGAGCGGCACCCACAATTTCTCCGAATGGACAAGGTCGTCCCTGGCCCCGTCGCTCGTCGGGGCGTCGGATTCGAGATCGCGGTGTGAGTCCTGTGGCACGTCCTCCAGCCTAACCTTTCCCCGGGGACGCGTGACTAGGCTCCACTCCTGCGACGGGTCGGGCAGCGTAGTCTCGGAGCACGTGAGAGACGATTCCACCATTGACCACGGCATGTCCGTGCCTCAACAGGTTCGGGTGACGCGGCTGGACCCGGACTTACCTCTGCCGCAGCGCGCGCACGAGGGCGACGCAGGCGTCGATCTGCACGTCACTGCCGATGCGTCCATCGCGCCGGGGGAGCGGATGGTAGTCGGAACCGGTATCGCCGTGGCGCTCCCTCTCGGCACCGTCGGCCTCGTTCATCCGCGCTCCGGGTTGGCAGCGCGGTCCGGTCTGTCCATAGTGAACTCGCCGGGGACCATCGACGCCGGCTACCGCGGCGAGATCAAGGTCTGCCTGATCAATCTGGACCCCCGGGAGACGATCGACCTGGTACGCGGCGATCGCATCGCGCAGCTCGTGGTCCAGAAGGTCGAGCTGGTGACGTTTCTCGAGGTGGACTCGCTGGACGAAACAGCGCGAGGCAGTGGTGGATACGGTTCGAGCGGCGGTCACGCAAGCTTGGCGCACACCCCGATTCCAGAAGGAAAGAACTGATCATGTTCGGACGTCGCAAGAAAAGCTCTGGCCTTCCCGACGAGACGGAGGGTGGGTTCGTCGCCGACGAAACCCCCGACATCTCCGAGGACAGTGCTTCCGAGGATGACGCGGCACCCGGGGGACTCGATCCCGACCAGGGACCGTTCGATCTTGGCGAACTCGACGAGGAGCGAGACGCGCTCGCCGAGACTCGACTGGACCTCGGGTCGGTGCTGGTGCCGCTGCCGGCGGGCGGACAGCTTCAGGTCGAGATGACGCAGGCGGGCGCCCCGCAAGCGGTGCACGTCGTCACGCAATACGGCCGGATCACCATTGCAGCGTATGCGGCCCCCAAGTCTCCTGGTCAGTGGCGTGAAGTCGCTGCGGATCTTGCAGAATCGCTCCGCAACGACAAGTCCGACGTCTCGATCGAGACCGGTCCGTGGGGACGAGAGCTACTCGGTGTCACCGCGAATGCAGATCTGCGCTTCATCGGAGTGGACGGATACCGGTGGATGGTCCGCTGCGTGCTCGCCGGTCCAGCAGGGAACGTGAACAACGACTCTCCGCTCGTGAAGATCGCTCGGGACGTGCTGTCGCAAACCGTCGTCGACCGCGGCACCGATCCGCATCCGGTGCGTACACCGCTTCCCGTCGTCCTTCCCGCCGCACTGACCGCTCAGCTGGCAGCCGCGCAACAACAGCAGGCAGAGCAGGCTGCTCGATCCAACGCCCAGCCGCCTCCGGCTTCGCCCGCGCCTGTCGGACCCACCGAGGGCCCACGTCGAGGCTCGTCGGGCTCGGCAATGCAACAACTCGGCGGCTGACACGCAGAGGGCTGGGGACGGGGGAGTCCTACCGTTCGAGCGAGGCCGACAGTGCACTGACGGCGCGCGCTCCGATTATCCCCGGGTCGGCGCCGATGTCCGCGAGGGTCACGGTCGACAACGAGGACCCGGCTATGTCTGCGTGCCAGATTCGCGCCACGTCGTACGGGTGAACCGGATCGTCCACGGCCGCCACGATCGCTGTCGGCACGCGCAACCGGGCCAGTACTTCTCTATCCGGTGCCGTATACGCAGATGCCTCGAGCAACGCCGCAGGTAGGTCAGGCCATTGCGCCCGCCATGACCGCGTAAGCGTCTCGGCCAGCCATGTCGGAGTCGATGCGACCATCTCGGCAGTGGTGGCCGCCAGCCCCTCGTCGACCAGTCGTCGCGAGGTGTACCGCGCGCTGGCCGCCGCCGGAGCGTCGCCCGGTGGACCGATCCAAGGCGGAAGCGCCGCAAGGATTGCGTACGCCCGGCCGGGGTTACGTGACGCCCACGCCACCGCGACGGCAGCGCCGATCGAGATTCCGCCGATGATGATCGGGCCGTGTTCGCAAGCAGCAGCGTCGAGAGCTGCTTCGTACGATGCAACGACATCGGTCGGATCGGGTTCGATCGCCTCGGTGGACGTCCCGACTGCGGCCAAAGCCGGCGCGAACGCTTCCGCAGCGAACTGCGCATCGCTCCCCGTGCCAGGCAGCACAACGGCGTGTGAGGGCCATTCTCTCATTCCGATCATTGTGCACTTGCACCCGGTGAAATCGTCCTCGGGGGGAGCCCGAACGGTGCGGTTGGCCGTACGCGATCAGCAGGTCTACAGTGGCGGAAGTACACGCCATCGAGGTGGCACAACCCGTCGTAAATGCTCCAGGAGCGCGCAATGGCACCCGCCGCCGCAGGATACTTCCGCAAGCTGACGCGGAAGTTGACCGAGGACGTCGAGGAACTCGACGCCCAAGAAATGGCCGAGTCGTCCGAAGCGTCCGGTGCGAAGCGCGCCTGTGACTGCTCCCGCGGCGATGAAGTCACTATGCTAGGCCGGCTTCGCAGCGTCGATGCGTGTTCGAAAGCCGCCAACGCGAACATCGAAGCAGAGTTCTTCGACGGCACCGATCCCGTGACGCTGGTGTGGATCGGTCGACGGAAGATCGCGGGTATCGAGCCCGGGAAGACTGTGCTGATCCGTGGTCGCGTCGGCGAACGAGACGGTCGCAAGATCGTCTACAACCCGTACTACGAACTCCGCGACGATTCCTGACGCCCTTCCGCGGGCCGTACCGGGCGATGTGGCACTCTCGTGGGTGTGACAGACAGTGAAGGCGAGAACGTCGAGGACCGCAAACAGACCATCCTGGAGCAGCTCGGCGGGCTGACCGGTCTGGTGGCGTCGACGCTGCCCGTCCTGGCTTTCGTACCTGTCAACAGCTTCTGGAACCTCACCGCCGCGATTTGGTCGGCGTTGGCCGTAGCGCTCGGTGTGATGGTGTGGCGGCTCGTGCAGCGTGCACCGATTCAGCCCGCGATCTCAGGGTTCTTCGGTGTCGGAATCTGCGCGTTCATCGCGTATCGCACGGGTGACGCAAAAGGCTACTTTCTCTTCGGCATCTATACCTCGCTCGCGTACGCCGGGGTGTTCGTCGTCTCGATGATCGCCAGGTGGCCACTCGTCGGCGTTGCCTGGGGGTATCTGAACAGCGCCGGATCGTCGTGGCGGAGCAATCGCAGCGCGGTTGCGTCGTACGACATCGCCACGTTCGCGTGGGCGGTGGTCTTCGGCGCCCGGTACCTCGTCCAGTCGCAACTCTACGACGCGGATCAGACAGGATGGCTCGCCGTCGCGCGTATCGGCATGGGCTGGCCACTGACGGGAGTCGCCCTGCTGGTGACGTTCTGGGCCGTTCGTCGAGCCGACCGCGCCCTCGCCGAGGCGTCGTCGACCGACGTGGAACTCACGCCACCAAATCCTGGTACTCGGGATGCTTCGTGAGGAAGCCCACCACGTAGCGACACTCCGGTCGCACGCGTAATCCCTTGCGGCGTAGGTCATCGAGTGCTGCACTCACCAGCATGCTCGCGTAACCGAGTCCCTCGAACTGGGGGTAGATATCGGTGTGCAGAAACGTCACGACGTCACCGTCTCGTGAGTACTTCTCGATCCCGGCGATCTGTTGTCCTGCGAGGATCTCGTACCGAGCGTGCTCGGGGTTGTCACGGACCTGGGCCGAGTCGCTGGATGTGGTCATTGCAGACCCACCGCCGCGCGTAGTTCGCCCTCGACTTCCACCGATGCCACGAACAACAACTCGTCCCCGCCCTCGAGCGGATCGTCCTGCTGCGGCACGATGACCCGTCCCCCGCGCAGGATCGTCACGAGCGCAGCGTCCCGCGGGAGTGACAGTTTGCGGACCGGTTTACCTGCGAGTGGTGTGTTCTCGGGAAGGGTCACTTCGACGAGGTTGGCCCCTCCCTTGCGGAACGTCATGAGATGGACGAGGTCGCCGACGGACACTGCTTCCTCCACGAGAGATGCGAGCATGCGCGGTGTCGACACGGCTACATCGACGCCCCACGACAAGTCGAACAGCCACTCGTTTCGCGGATCGTTCACGCGGGCCACTACTCGGTTGACCCCGAACTCGGTCTTGGCCAACAAGCTGAGCACCAAATTGGCTTTGTCGTCACCGGTCGCGGCGATGACTACGTCGTAGGTCTCGAGGTTCGAGGCTTCCAGCAAGGAAAGTTCGCACGCGTCGGCGAGGATCCACTCGGCTTCGGGGATCGCATCTCGATCGACATGATCGAGTTTGCGCTCGAGCAACATCACCGAGTGATCGTTGCGAATCAGTTCTCGGGCAATGGATCTCCCGACGGCTCCCGCGCCGGCGATTGCGACTCTCATGAAATCCCGTCTCTGTGAGGTTCGGAGTGGCGATCAGTCATCGGAGGGTGGCGGATTCGATGCGAGCGCAACGGCTTCGGCGACGGTGCCCGACACCGCGGCGACGTAGATCTC
>NZ_LVCV01000356.1 GCF_001647195.1 Rhodococcus sp. EPR-157
TCCTCGAGCAGCGACAACTTCTTCCCGATCCATCCTTCGTGGATGTCGAGCAAGACGACTGCGACGCTGCCGGACGGATCGCGCCATTTGGTAGTCGGATCCTCACGCAGCAGATTGTGCAGGAAACGGTCCGTGGCCCAGGGAACCGTCGCGACGGTCGGTATTCCCAACCGTTCGTAGACTGCCGCTCGCTTCGCGTCGTAGATGCGAGCGACGACCTTCTCGACTCCGAACGTCTCGCGGGCCACTCGCGCAGCGATGATGTTCGAGTTGTCGCCGGAGGACACCGCAGCGAATGCCTCGGCCCTCTCGATCCCTGCCTTGACGAGAACATCCCGGTCGAAGCCCATCCCGACCACGCGATGACCGTCGAACGACGGGTCGAGGCGTAGGAACGCAGTTTCGTCCCGATCGATGATGGCGACCTCGTGACCGATCCGTGCGAGAGCGCCTGCCAGCGATGCACCGACACGGCCGCACCCCATCACCACTACGTACACAGGTCCAGCTCCATTCGGATCGTTTCTCCCGGCGTTCGAGAGGTGGCGAGAGTTACGGACACCAACCGTATCGGGCCGCCGCCCGGTTATCGAGCGGTGGATCTCGG
>NZ_LVCV01000357.1 GCF_001647195.1 Rhodococcus sp. EPR-157
GCCTACGCTTTCACCGTGTCCAAGCTCTCGACCGCCGCCAAGCGGCTCGTGCTAGGTAGACCTTTCCGCAGTGACAAGCTAGGTCACACGCTCCTACCGAAGCGCATCGCACTTCCCGTCTTCGCCTCGGACGCCATGTCCTCGGTCGCCTACGCGCCGGAGGAAATCTTCCTGGTGCTGTCTGTGGCGGGGATCTCGGCCTACGCCTTCACTCCCTGGATCGGTCTTGCCGTCTGCGTAGTCATGGCCGTCGTCGTTGCCAGCTACCGACAGAACGTCCACGCGTATCCGTCGGGCGGTGGCGACTACGAGGTGGCCACGGTCAACCTCGGTCCGACCGCAGGCTTGACCGTCGGGAGCGCACTGCTCGTCGACTACGTGCTCACCGTTGCGGTGTCGATTTCGGCCGCCGCGTCGAACATCGGCTCGGCACTCCCTCTCGTCGCGGAACACAAGGTCGCGTTCGCAGTGGTCGCGATCGTTCTCATCACTGCGATCAACCTGCGCGGTATCCGGGAATCGGGCGCCGCCTTCGCGATTCCGACCTACGCGTTCATGATCGGGATGGTGCTCATGCTTGCGTGGGGACTGTTGCGGGTCTACGTGTTCGGCGAGGATCTGCAAGCGGAATCCTCGTCGTTCGAGCTGGTGGAGGAGGACTCTCATCTGTACGGAATCGCGTTCGCATTCCTCGTTGCTCGCGCGTTCTCCTCGGGCTGCGCCGCCCTGACCGGAGTGGAAGCGATCAGCAACGGCGTGCCCGCGTTCCGCAAACCGAAGTCTCGCAATGCCGCAACCACGCTGCTTCTTCTGGGAGTCATCGGCATCACGTTGCTGATGGGCATCATCCTTCTCGCCCAGAAGATCGGCATCAAGTACGCGATGGATCCGGCCGAACAATTGGTCGGCGCACCGGATGGGTACCAGCCGAAGACGCTGATCGCGCAGCTTGCCGACGCGGTGTTCTCCGGTTTCCCGATCGGCTTCTTCTTCATCACGATCGTCACTGCGTTGATCCTCGTGCTGGCCGCGAATACGGCGTTCAACGGATTTCCGGTACTCGGATCGGTACTTGCACAGGATCGCTACTTGCCCCGTCAGTTGCACACGCGCGGTGACCGGCTCGCGTTCAGCAACGGGATTCTCTTTCTGTCCGGTGCTGCCATCGCGTTCGTCGTGGTGTTCGGAGCCGAGGTGACCAAGCTCATTCAGCTCTACATCGTGGGTGTGTTCGTCTCGTTCACACTCAGCCAGACAGGCATGATTCGGCACTGGACTCGCCTGCTGCGTACCGAGCAGGATCCGGAATCGCGGCGTCGAATGTTCCGTTCCAGGATCGTCAACAGTATCGGGCTCGCGATGACCGCCACGGTGCTCGTGATAGTGCTGATCACCAAGTTCGCGGCCGGTGCATGGATCGCGATCGTGGCGATGATTGCGATCTTCGTGATGATGCGGATGATCAGGAAGCACTACGACACGGTGGCACGTGAACTCGAGAACGAAGAGTGGGACGGTGTGTTGCCGAGTCGAACTCACTCGATCGTGCTGGTGTCCAAACTGCACATGCCGACTCTGCGCGCGCTCGCCTATGCACGTGCCACTCGTCCCGACACATTGGAGGCCATCACAGTCAACGTCGACGAGGCCGATACCAGGGCTCTGGTGCGGGAGTGGGAGGCCAGTGACGTCTCTGTTCCGCTCAAGGTGGTGGAGTCGCCGTACCGCGAGATCACCAAACCGGTGCTGGACTACGTCAAGCGGGTCAGGCGTGACTCGCCGCGCGACGTGGTGACGGTGTTCATCCCCGAGTATGTCGTCGGTCACTGGTGGGAGCAGATCCTGCACAATCAGAGCGCACTGAGGTTGAAGAGTCGGCTGCTGTTCCAGCCCGGCGTGATGGTGACTTCTGTTCCATGGCAGCTTCGGTCCTCGGAAAAGGCGCGCCGCGAATCGATCGAGAACGCACCAGGTGCCTCGCGTCGAGGCTACGAGCCCCCATCGGGAAGATGACCATGAGCGAGAGTTGGTTCGGTCAGACCTTCGAGGTGACACTCGGCTCCCCTGGCCACGGAGGGTTCTGTGTAGCTCGGCACGAAGGTCGTGTGATATTCGTCCGACACGGATTGCCCGGGGAGGTCGTGCGCGCCAAGGTGACCGAAGACCGTGGAGGTTCGTTCTGCCGAGCGGACGCCGTCGACATTGTGACGGGATCTACGGACCGCATCGAACCGTTGTGTCCGATTTCGGGCCCCGGCGGATCCGGCTGCTGTGACTACTCGCACACGACCCTTGCTGCGGGTCGGGCGATGAAGTCCGCCGTGGTGCAGGAGCAACTGCGCAGGGTCGCCGGCATCGACCGCGAGGTGAGTGTGGAGGAACTTCCGCTCACCGCAGACGGAACCGGCTGGCGCAGCAGGGTTCGGCTAGCGGTGGACGGCGCAGGTCGAGCTGGATTCCACCGGTATCGAAGCTCGACGATCCTGCCCGAATTGGCGTGCCCCCAGGCTGTTGCTGGTTCGTACGACGGTCTCGGTGACGCGCAGTGGCGACCGGGCTCGGAGCTGACCGTCACCGTCGATGGTGCCGGCGATCGACACGTCGTCGAAATCGCTCCTGCAGCGTTGTCACGCACCGGTCGTCGATCCCCTGGACGGCGTGGCGCATCCGCACGTCGTGCAGCCTCGGCGCAGCCGAGAGCCGAGAAGGCCGTGATCGGTAGTGGACGCGCGCACGAGTTCGTCTCGGGCCGTGAATGGGCGCTCGACTCCACCGGATTCTGGCAGGCGCATCGAGGTGCTGCACAGGTGTACAGCGATGTGGTAGCCGAGTGGTCGGATGCGAAGGACGGCGACGTCGCCTGGGATCTGTACGGCGGTGTCGGGGTGTTCGCCGCCAGTCTGGCCGACGGTGTCGGGCCGACCGGCCGAGTCGTGAGCGTCGAGTTCTCGCGCCGAGCCGCCACCGATGGTGCACAGGCACTCGATGATCTGCCGCAGGTACGGTTCGCCCCGGGGCGGGTCGAGCGCAGTGTCGAGGCACTACCCGCGCCCTCTGTCGTGGTCCTGGATCCGCCGCGGGCCGGGGCTGGCAAAGACGTCGTCGCAGCAGTAGCCGCTCGTGGCCCGGAGCGGATCGTGCACATCGGGTGTGACCCTGCCTCGTTCGCACGAGACGCGAAGCTGTACGCGGACGCAGGATTTCACCTCGACGACGTTCGAGCGTTCGACGCGTTTCCGCTCAGCCACCATGTCGAGTGCATCGGGCGTTTCGTCCGCTAGCCGGCTTCCACGACTGCAAGAAGGTTCGCTTCTTGTGCGGGTGCGAGAATTCGCTGCGCGCCGCATGAGCAGTGCTGGTAGCTGATCGTTCCTTCGCTTGTCCGGTGGTGGCTCGCCGTCGTCCAGCAGTGGTGGTGGGTGGGTGTCGTGGTTGTGTACGCGTTCATGAACACCACTGTGATGTAATGGTCTTGTGCATATCAACCCTTACGGAACATATGCGGTGCAGTTGGGCGTGGACCTGTTCAATTTCCCGCCGAACTCGGCCGCCGAATTGGGACGCCGTTGCATCGACGGGGGACTGGTGGTCGATACCGTCCCCACCGACGCCGACTCGACCGAAGCCGCGGCGTTCCTCGCCGAGTGGGTGAGGGTCGTGGACGCGGAGACCGACGAAGCACGCGCGGACATTCTCAACGACCTGCTCGCGCGCGCGTCGGCCTATCCGAGGCTGACCAATCACGCCGGTGATGGCTGGCACATGCACTATCGCGATCCGAACATCCCACTCGGATCGGTCATTCGAGCGTTGGTCAGCGTCGGCACCGCCCTACATTTGACCGGTCGCGGCATGAACCGGCTCGGGAGATGTGCAGCCGAGGACTGCGTGAAGGTGTTCGCGGACGTATCGCGCACGGGCCGCCAGCGCTACTGCGGAACCGTGTGTTCGAATCGAGACGCAGTCCGCAGACACCGAGCGCGCGCAAGCGCGGGGTAGGCAGCCGGGTAGGCAAGCAGGCTAGCCGAGGGCTCCTGTCAGGTCTTGCGGTTGTACAGACGCATCGTGATCGGACCGAAGACGACCAGGAATCCCGCGCACATCGCCGCAGTCACAGCCAATTTCGTGGCATCGGGATCGCCGTCCATCAGCGACCTGATCGACGTGACGAGAAAGCTGACCGGATTGACTTCGACGAATGCTCGCAGCCATCCGGGCATCGTCTGAGGATCCACGAAGATGTTGCTGGCGAAGGTCAGTGGGAACAATATGAACATCGACACGCCCATGACGGCTGCTTCGGTGCGGACGATCATGGCGATCATCGTCCATACCCACGAGAGGCAGAACGAGAACACGAGCAGCAACGCGATCGAGAGCACGACACCGACGATGCCGCCGTCGGGCCGGAAGCCGATGACCAGGCCAAGGACCAGCACAATCACCGACGCCAGCGAGTAGCGGACCACATCTCCGAGGAGTGCGCCGACCAGCGGTGACGGTCGCCAGATCGGAA
>NZ_LVCV01000358.1 GCF_001647195.1 Rhodococcus sp. EPR-157
AACCAGGATGCCGGGAAGCAGGAACTGGATGTATGCGCTCGTCGAACCTGCGAGCGCGCCACCGAAGAGGTACGTGAACAACAGGGTGAACATGATGGGAAACATCGTGACGTCGAACAGTTGCTCGGGGACGTGCTTGATCTTCAGCAGTGCCCGCCAGCCGAACGAGAGCGAGGTTGACAGGGCATTCGGCTTCGGGGGACGCGATGCACCGCTGACGAGTACATCCGCGACCGCGGCAGTTGCAGCAGCTTCCTTGGTCAACGAGGTGGTCATGATGCTGTCTCCGTCTCGATGTTCGTTTCGTCTTGTGCGGTGTGCCCGGTCAGTGCGAGAAACACTTCGTCGAGGCTCGGTTGTCCGATGGCGAACGACGCCACGGCGATGCCCGCATCCTCGAATGCCGGAAGCGCGGCAGCCACCGAAGACGCCTGGTCCAGACGTGCCGACAGCGCTACCGGGTCGGCTTCTTCGGTGACCGATTCGGAGAGGAGTGTCCGAAGGATTGCGGCGGCGTCGGCACGCCTGCCCGGATCCACGACGCGCACGTGCAGCGATCCGGCACCGACGGACGCCTTCAGCTCGCCCGTGGTTCCTTCTGCGATGACCTTCCCTCGATCGATCACGGCGATTCGCCCGGCAAGCTGGTCTGCCTCGTCGAGGTACTGGGTCGTCAGGAGCACCGTCGTGCCGCCCGCGACGAGGGCGCGAACGATGTCCCACACCTGATTTCGACTTCGTGGATCGAGCCCGGTCGTCGGTTCGTCGAGAAAGATCAGTTCGGGTGTGACGATGATGCTCGCTGCAATGTCGATGCGACGGCGCATACCGCCGGAGTACGTCTTGACCTGACGGCCGCCGGCGTCGGCGATGCCGAACGCGCTCAGAAGCTCGTCGGCACGTGAGCGTGCCGACGGGCGGGAGTAGCCGTACAACCTGGCCAGAAGAACGAGGTTCTCGGTGCCGGTGAGGTCCTCGTCGAGCGAGGCGAACTGGCCGGTGAGCGAGACCTTGCTTCGAACTCGGTCGGCCTCGGTGACCACGTCGTGGCCGAGTACCCGCGCGGATCCGCCATCTATCGGGAGCAGTGTCGCGAGCATCCGGATGGTGGTGGTCTTGCCTGCTCCGTTCGGCCCGAGCACGCCGTATACACCACCACTCGGTACCGAGAGGTCTATTCCGTCCACTGCGATGTTGTCGCCGAACCGCTTGATCAGGCCCGATGTCTCGATGGCAGGCATGTGTCCCATTCCTCCAAGATTGTCCGAAGCGGACGCGAGGTGCAATTCATTTTCCCGTTCGGCCATCCGTTTCGCAGCGTGTACCGAATATGTTGTGCGGCGGGAAAACGCGGAGGTTTCGGTGTGAGAGCCACATGAGCACTACTCTCTTGATCAATGAACGTGATCAGAATCGAATCAGTTGGGATCTTGTTCCGGTGAGTGCCTCTCCGAATTCGGGCTCGCCGGACGAGGGAACGCCGGATTCAGAAGTCGACCCGTCGGTGTCCCTTGGTGCGGATGGCTCAGCATCGGACGGCGCAGCGTGCGCGGTTCCGAGCGCCCAATTGCGAAATCTGCGCGCGGACGAAGCCGAGAAGCTACGTCGGTTGATGGCTGCAGTCGCCTCCGGAGATCAGCGCGCTTTCGGTGAGTTGTACGACGCTACGAGCGCCCGTGTCTACGGAATGGTGCTTCGGGTACTGCGAGACCCCGGATACAGCGAGGAGACGACCCAGGAGGTCTTCCTTCAGATCTGGAGCTCGGCTCCGAACTACGACCCGAACCAGGGAAGTCCACTTGCCTGGATCATGACTCTGGCGCATCGTCGCGCCGTCGACCGTGTGCGGTCCGAACAATCCGGTACCGATCGTGAAGCCGCGTACGGGGCAATCAGCCATTCCCCCGAACACGACGAAGTGCTCGAGGCAGTGACGCAGCGACTCGAGTCCGACGCCGTGATCGCGTGTCTCGACACACTGACCGATACGCAACGCGAATCGGTACGAATGGCGTACTACAGCGGTTGGACCTACCGCGAGGTGGCGGAACGGCTCGGTGTGGCGGTGCCGACCATCAAATCGCGAATACGGGACGGATTGATCAAGTTGAAGACATGTCTGGGGGTGACACCCTCATGAGCGAGGCATCGCGACAGCGGTTGCTCGACGCCGCAGAGGTGTACGCCCTCGATGCTCTGAGCGCGGCCGAGGCCGCCGAGATCGAGCAGGATCTCGATTCGGTCGATTACACCTCTCGTGTCCAGTTCAACATCTCGGTCAGCGAGATTCGGGAAACGCTGGCACTGGTATCGGTCCTGGACGCCATCGAACCTTCGGACGAGCTGAAAGCTCGAGTGCTCGAAGGAATCCGGGGTACTACGCAGGTGACTCCACCGGCACCGTCCTCGTCCACCGTGTCGAGTCTGAAGAGACATCGTGATCGCCGAAGTAACCGATGGCGAACGATGATGATGGCTGCGGCGGCCGTGGTGGTCGTTGCGGTCGGCGGCGGCGTCGTCGCCAGTCAGGTCCTCGGCAACGATCCGGACCCCACCCAGGCCGAGCAGATCGCGGCGGCACCGGATGTCAGGACGACGACGGCCGATTTCCCGGGCGGCGGAACCGCAACCGTCTCCTACTCGCGGGAATCGGATTCGGTGGGCGTCAAGCTCGACGGCGTTCCCCAACCTTCGGCCGGCCAGGACTATCAGATGTGGTTCGTGGACGGTACGCCGAGATCGGTCGGCCTGGTGACTCCAGATCAGCTCGCCGGCGGTGACGGAACCGTCATCGACGGTATGGGGGCATCGACGAACTTTGCGTTCTCGCTCGAGCCGGCAGGTGGATCACCTCAGCCCACCGAGGTGCTGACCATGCTGACGCTGTCGGCTTAACGCCCGACGTCGAACTGCCCGAGGGATTTGATCGCGGTGTTCATCTGCATGTAGGCGCCCGTCGCCAAGGAAGTCAGCAACTGAAGCTTGACCTCGGGTGCGTTCGCGGTGAGCGACTCGAAGTCGTGCACCGATATCACCGCCACCGACAACGGCGTGTCGGCGCAGAAGTCGAGAATGAAACGCGTGTGCGCAAGCAGCGGCATCTCGCCGAAACTCATACCGGGCGACAACGTCGAAATGCGGTGACGAGACCCGCCTGGTGAGGTGAACGTCGAGGACACCTGTCCGGCGAGGACGAGGAACAAACCGGCCGCGGGTTGGCCACTTTCGACGACGACCTCGCCGCGGGCATAGCGTCGGATGGTCAGAACCGACGCGACTCGTGCGTACTGCTGCTCGGTCAACCCGCTGAGGACCGGATGTTGTTGTGGCTCGATTACTTCGGGTTGACGCGGGCCGACGCAGTAGCGGTCGAGGAGTAGCTCTTCCGCCCACTGGATCGCAGCCCCCAGATCGCCGAAGACGCGTCCGGCGACCGCGTCGGGATCGATGCTCGATGTGGTCTGCCCCATCACCGCTCGGGGGTCGACGAGCGAGGCCCGACATCCGCGGGCGGCCAGGTGACTGCGCAGACTGTCGAACATCGTCCGGGCGATCTCGCTGACCTCGTCCACACCACGGACATCGATGACAAGGGCATCGAGTTCCTCGTCGAGGTTGCCGATCTCGCGCACCGCCGTTTCGGCACCGGAGAACAACAAGTCCCCGTGCAGTTCGTACACACGTGCCCGGGCACCGAACTGGGCGAGCGCGGCCTGTTCGACGTCGCCCCGGCGTTTCCGCGACGGGGCCTCACCGACCGTGTACTTGCCTCGAATTGCCGATCTGGCGGCTCGGGTGACGTGCAGGAAGTGAAGTTCGAGCTTCTTGGAGAGCTCGCGACACGCCGCGACACCGCGGACGCTGTTCCCGTGTTGATCGAGCCGAGGTGAGTAGACCGCAATACCCATCTGTCCTGGAAGCACCGCGAGAACCCCGCCGCCCACTCCACTCTTCGCAGGCATTCCGACGCGGGCGACCCAATCGCCCGCACCGTCGTACATTCCGCACGTGGTCATCACGCTCAGCACCCGCTCCACGAGGGCAGGCGCCAGCGCGCGCTCCCTGGTCCGAGGGTTCGACCCGTTGTTGGCCATGGTTGCGGCCATCATCGCGAGGTCGGCTGCTGTCACGTCGATCGAGCACTGTCGGAAGTACAAATCCACTGCGGCGTCGGGATCGCTCTCGATGATGTCGAACGAGCGAAGCATGTATCCGATTGCCCTGTTGCGGTTTCCGGTCCGAGCTTCGGACTCGTAGACGGCGGTGTTGAACGTCAGTTCGCGGCCGGCATAGCGCGAGTAGGCCCGCCGAATGCGCTCGAATCGTGCTTCCGGCGACGGGCCGGCGACGAGGGAGGCCGACGTGATCGCGCCGGCATTGATCATGGGGTTACGAGGACGCTCGGTGATCGGATCGAGGCTGATTTCGTTGAACGGCTCGCCGGACGGCTCGATGTCGATTTTCTGGGCGACGGCGATTTCGCCACGATCGGCGAGCGCAAGCCCGTAGGTGAACGGCTTGGAAATCGACTGAATGGTGAACGGAACTGCGGTGTCGCCGACTTGGTAGACGTACCCGTCGCTCGTTGCGAGCGCTATGCCGAAGCCGTCGGGTGTGACGTCCGCCAACTCGGGGATGTAGTCGGCAACGCTCCCGGACTTGTCGCCCTGACAGGCGTCGAACACGTGCTTAAGGATCTGATCCACGACGGTCGTCATGAGGGAACACTATGCTTCGACCTCGGGTTTCACACGAAGTCGTCGCGCACGGGAGTCGAGTCAGCGGAACGACCTTTCCACCGTGAACCCAGTTGTTGGGGCTGGCAGCGTCTTCACAGTATTGTCGATCGGAAGGCCCCCCGATCAGCTGTCCCGGCACCCACCTACGACAGACTACGTAGACTGTGGGGATCGAGAAGTTCGTGTCGATCGGCACAACTGCACGCAAGAAGATTTCCGGCCGGAGGGAGCGATCTCGTTGGGTGTTCTAGCTCGCGTTCAGACGCCCGAGGACCTGCGCCGTCTGGCACCGTCCGAGGTAGTGGATCTCGCTGAAGAGATTCGCGAGTTTCTGGTGGAGACCGTGTCCGCGACAGGTGGGCACCTCGGTCCCAACTTGGGCGTCGTCGAAGTGACGTTGGCGGTCCATCGCATCTTCGAGTCGCCTCGCGACCCGATCATCTGGGACACCGGCCACCAGGCGTACGTGCACAAGATGATCACCGGTCGCACGGGTGCGTTCGACTCCCTCCGGAAGCAGGGCGGACTTTCCGGCTACCCGTCTCGCGCCGAGAGCGAGCACGACTGGGTCGAGTCCTCGCACGCGTCGGCCTCGTTGTCGTATG
>NZ_LVCV01000359.1 GCF_001647195.1 Rhodococcus sp. EPR-157
GAATGTGTTGGGAGGCTCTCAACAACATCGCGGCGGGCAAGGACCGTTCACTGGTCATCGTGGTGAACGACAACGGCCGTTCCTATGCGCCGACCATCGGCGGCTTGGCCGAGCATCTTGCCGCTCTTCGCCTGCAACCGGGCTACGAGCGCATTCTCGACAACGGGCGCCGCATCGTCCGCAGGATTCCGCTCGTCGGGAAGACTGCGTACGCGATGCTGCACGGTATGAAGGCCGGAGTGAAGGACGCGATCAGTCCACAAGTTCTCTTCACCGATCTCGGCATCAAGTATCTCGGACCGGTCGACGGGCACGACGAACAGGCTCTGGAATCTGCACTTCGGCGCGCGAAGGCGTACGGCGGCCCGGTGATCGTGCACGCGGTCACGCGTAAAGGCATGGGGTACGCGCATGCCGAGAACAACGTTGCCGATCAGATGCATGCCACGGGGATCATCAATCCGCTCACCGGACTGGCGCGATCGAAGTCCGCGCCGGACTGGACCTCCGTTTTTTCCCGTGAGCTCATCGATCAGGCAGCACAACGAGAGGACATCGTGGCGATCACCGCCGCGATGGCTGGCCCCACCGGTCTTGCGGCGTTCGGGGACAAGTACCCGGACAGACTGTTCGACGTCGGTATCGCCGAGCAACATGCGATGACGTCGGCGGCGGGCCTCGCGCTCGGCGGCCTGCACCCTGTCGTCGCGGTGTATTCGACCTTCCTCAATCGCGCGTTCGACCAGCTGCTGATGGACGTAGCGTTGCTGAATCTGCCGGTGACGCTCGTCCTCGACCGGGCCGGTGTCACGGGGTCCGATGGTGCGAGTCACAACGGAATGTGGGACATGTCGCTGCTCGGGATAGTGCCGGGCATGCGGGTGGCAGCTCCACGCGATTGTGCAACGCTCCGGGAGGAACTGGGCGAAGCTCTGGCGACGGACGACGGCCCGACTGCTCTCCGTTTTCCGAAGGGCGCAGTCACCGAGGACATCCCGGCGCTGCGGCGCATCGACGGTGTCCTGGACGTCATGGTCGAGCCGGAATCGACCGAGCGAGACGTCCTCATCGTCGCGGTGGGAGTGTTCGCGGCATTGGCTCTCGACACTGCTGCTGCACTGACCGAACTCGGCCTGTCGGTTGCCGTCGTCGACCCCAGATGGGTGTTGCCGGTGCCCGAGTCGCTGCTCAAGCTCGCCGAGGACTACCAGCTCGTCGTCACGCTCGAGGACTCTGGCGTGCAGGGCGGCATCGGGTCCACCGTGTCCGCTGCACTCAGGGCGGTCGGAGTCGACACCGTATGCCG
>NZ_LVCV01000360.1 GCF_001647195.1 Rhodococcus sp. EPR-157
CGCAGCGCATCGCAGGGTGGGCCAAAGCTCTGTAGAGCGTCAGGCGGGGAACTCAGCCGCTGAATTCACCCATCGCGGGTGTCCATTCGGTGATGCGGACATCCTCGACGAGACCCGCACGCGCGAACGGATCGTGGGCGAACAGTCGGGAGACCGCGTCCGCATCGGACGCCGACACGATGAACATCGCGCCGCTGTGATCGGCAAGAGGACCTGAGGATCGAATAGTTTTTCGCCGGACCATCTCCTGAATCCATGCGCGGTGATCGGTGCGGTGGTCGTCTCGACCGCCCGACGTCTCTGCAGTGTAGGAATATTCGACGACGAACATCGGCATCAGAGTTCCTCCTCGTACTTGTCTAGCTCCTCGGCACTACAGGACCATGTCCTCGAGTTCCATGCCTTTGGTTTCGCGAATCTTGAACTTGACGAAGAAGAACGACAGCAGTGCGAAGAACGCGAAGAACGAGTAGATGAATCCCAATCCGATCGATTCCGTCAGCGGTGGGAACGCGAGAGTTATCGAGAAGTTCGCCACCCAGTTGGCAGCGGTGCTGATCCCGAGTGCCACGGCGCGCATGTTGTTGGGGAACATTTCACCGAGCATCACCCACATGATGGGACCCCATGTTGCCGCGAAGAAGATGACGAAAAGATTTGCACCGATCAGGGCCACGGTGCCCCAGGGCGTGGGGAGTGTGAGTTCGTCGCCGGATCCGACTGCCTGGGTGAACGCCACGGCAGCCAGTACGAGTCCGACGAACATGCCGATCGATCCGATCTGCAGCAGGTTCTTTCGGCCGAACCTGTCGACGAACAGAATCGCGACGAATGTCATCGTGACGTTGATGACGGACGTGATCACCGAGGTGACGAAGGACTGATTCTCGCTGAACCCGACCGACTTCCACAGTGTCGTCGAGTAGTAGAAGATGGCGTTGATGCCGACGAACTGTTGCAGAATTGCCATCGTGATACCGACCCACACGATCGGCTGAAGGCCGAACTTCGGACCGCGGATGTCGTTGAACGACGATTTCGCCTCACGCCGGAGGGTCAGTCGGATTTCTTTGACGCGTTCCTTCGGGTTGACCTCGCCCGTTATCTCACCGAGAACGCGGGCAGCCTCGTCGTCGAGGTGTTTGCCGACGAGATATCGAGGCGACTCCGGAATCAATGTTGCGAGGACGCCGTAGACGAGTGCGGGGACGACGCCTACGAGGAACATCCAACGCCACGCTTCCATCCCGAACCACAGGTCGTTCGACGGTCCGCCCGCTGCGTTCTGCAGGACGGCGTCCGACAGCAACGCAGCGAAGATGCCGATCGTGATCGCGAGTTGCTGCAAGGAGGCGAGCCCGCCTCGATATCGAGCAGGTGCGATCTCGGAGATGTACGCGGGGGCGATAACGGAGGCGATGCCGATCCCGAGGCCGCCGAGGACACGCCACAACATGAGGTCCGGAATGCTGAACGCGAAACCCGACCCGACGGAGGAGATGGTGAACAGTGCGGATCCGAGCAGCATGACGCGCTTGCGACCCCAGCTGTCGGCGAGTCGACCGGCGAACCACGCGCCGACAGCGCAACCGAGCAACGCGATGGCCACCGCAAACCCGGTGACGAAGGAACTGAGGCCGAAGTTCTCCTGAATCGAGTCGACCGCTCCGTTGACGACCGAGCTGTCGAAACCGAAGAGGAAGCCGCCGACTGCAGCAGCGATCGTGACGCCGATGACTTTCGCGGTGTGATTCTCTGCAGGCTGCGTCATGCGAACTCAGCTTTCCAAGGTCGATACCAGCAACGATGATGGTCTTCGACATCATGAACCTGCCGACGCGTCGCGTGGTGAGATTTGCGGGATTTCACCCGAAGCGTTATCGCCCGGCTCGGCGGTCGGGCGTCATGAACACCACTCGCTGTACGTCTGTTTTCCACGATCCGCATCGGGGCCGAGCAGGAGAGTGCCGTCGCGCATCGCCTTTCCGTACGCGCCGGGTATCGGGACCTCGACGATCCAGGGCCTTTCAGGAAGTGAGTCCGCGTATCTGCGAACCATATCGACCATGCGTTCTTCCTTCGGACCGCCGAGATCGCGGACGTGACCGGCGGGTGTGCCCTCGGCGAGCTCGACCAGACGCTCTGCTACTTCCCGTGCAGCGATCGGCTGTGAACGCATCTTCGGGATGACCACGAGCCGCCCGATTCCGACCGCGCCGTATAGCTGTCCCGCGAATTCGTGAAATTGCGTCGCTCGGAGGATCGTCCACGGCACGGTGCCCTCTTCGATCACCTTCTCCTGCGCGACCTTGCCCGCGTAGTAGGCATGCGGTGCCTTGTCCGAGCCGACGATCGACAACGCAACATGGTGCGACACACCAGCATCCATCTCCGCTGCCAGGAGGTTTCGCGTGACGGTCGTGAAGAATCCGGTGGATTCGCGTGCCGACATGGTCTGTTTCGACGCAACGTCGATGACTGCGTCGGCTCCGGAGAGGGCCCGCGCCAGCCCTGCACCGTCGACGAGATCCACACCGGACGATCGGGTCAGGACGACGACGTCGTGCCCACGTTCGGTGGCCACGCGTACGACGTGTGTGCCGACTGCCCCGGTTCCACCTGCAACTGCGATTTTCAACGGTTTCATACCTTCACGACGAAGTAGACGACATGAATGTATCGCTCGTCGGTGGTGTGTGACGGGAATCTCGACGAGAGGGGATCGAGCGTTGACTGTGGATTATCTCATGTGTGACGATAGCGTCAGTTCAAGGAGCCGCCGGCCCGGGTGACCATCGAAGAAGGACGCACACACCATGATCGATCGTCGCACCCTACTCGGCGCGCTCGGCGCAGCAACAGTGTCCGGAGTCGCACTGTCAGCTGTGAGGGCCACCGCCGCGCCGCTTCCGATTGCGGGCGGGGTGATGGACATCCACTCTCACATGGTGCCGGACTTCTACCTCCGGGAGGCACTGGCGTCGGGCATCGCTTTTCCCGACGGCATGCCGAAGTGGCCGTCCTGGTCGGTCGGCGAGCACATGCAGATGATGGATGGCTGCGGGATCGACACAGCGATCCTGTCCGTGTCCTCACCGGGAGTGCATTTCGGTGACGACGGCAAGGCCGCCGATCTGGCCCGGCGTGTCAACGATTTCGGAGCTGGTGCAGTCGCTGAGCAGCCTCGTCTCGGATTCTTCGCGTCGTTGCCGCTGCCGAACGTGCTCGACTCGGTGCTCGAAGCGGTCCGCGCGCTGGATCAGCTGGGTGCGGACGGCGTGACAGTCATGTCGAACGCGGGCGGGATGTATTTGGGTGACCCTGTACTGACCCCGCTGCTGGCGGCGCTCGATGCGCGATCGGCGGTTGTCTTCGTGCACCCGACCTCGCCGCCGAATTCCTCGGCGGTGTCACTCGGGCTGCCGGCACCGATGATGGAATTCCTTTTCGACACAGCACGTACCGTTGTGAATTTGATCCTGCTGGGTGTGGTCGATCGCTTCCCGAACATTCGTTGGGTCTTCACCCACGGCGGCGGAGTGCTTCCGCTGCTGGCGGATCGAGTGGACTTCTTCCGGTCTCAGGTCGGCTTCGGGACTCCGACGACCCCGGACGTGTTGCGGCGGTTGTGGTTCGACCTCGCAGGCACGCCGGTTCCACGGCAACTGCCCGCATTGCTGTCCACTGTGGGCCCGGACCGGCTGGTGTACGGCAGCGACTACTGCTTCACTCCCATCGCGGCAGTGCAGGAGCAGATGCGGGCCCTCGATTCCGGCGCTGCGCGCGGTGGGTTCGAGGATTGGCGAGCCTCGACATCGAGCAACGCTCGACAATTGCTCGACCGCGCCTAGCGCCGAGATCGAAGTTGTGCGCGGCATTCGCTCGAAAACCGTGCACAACCTCGAACTCGGCAGGTGCAATGCCTAGACGCTGGCTACACCCGGCGCGAGGAATCGCTTGCCTGTCACGGCTTCCGAGGTGCCGGTGCGGTCCAGGTACGGGGTGATGCCGCCGTTCCAGAAACCGAAACCGCCGCCGAGGAGCAAGCAGAGGTCGATGTCTTCTCCTGCTGCGACGACACCCTCCTCGAGCATGATGTTGATCTCGTCGGCAAATGCCCGGCGAGTGCGGTCGAGGACTTGTTCGGCGGTCGAGGGTGAATCACCCTGCGGCCACAGGGCTGCGACCTCGGGATCGACGATTTGACCCTCTGGTCCGTAGGTCCACACGCCCGGCTTCTTCGCCTCGACGAGCGCACGGAATCCGGGGGAGTCCTTGAACCGCTCCGGGTATGCCTCACCGAGCGTCTCGGCGGTGTGCAGTGCCACGGCCGGGCCCACGAGTGCCAGCAAGGTCAGCGGGCTCATCGGCATGCCGAGTTCGCCCACTGCGCCATCGGCGACATCGAACGGTGTGCCTTCGTCGATCGCGCTGATGATCTCGTTCGACGCACGCGTGACGAGGCGGTTGAAGACGAAGCCCGGCAGATCCGCCGACAGGACGGCCGACTTCCTGAGAGTCTTGGCCGTAGCGAATGCCGTTGCGAGAGTGGCATCGTCGGTCTTTTCGCCCTTGACGACCTCGAGCAGTGGCAGGACGGCGACGGGGTTGAAGAAGTGGAAGCCCACGACGCGCTCGGGGTGCTTCAGGTCCGCAGCCATCTTGGTGATCGACAGCGAGGACGTGTTGGTCGCGAGAATCGTTTCGGCAGAGACGAATTCCTCGACCTCGGCGAACACCTTCTTCTTGACGTCGAGGTTCTCGAACACTGCCTCGATGACGAAGTCGGTCTTCGCGAAGGCGGACTTGTCGATCGAACCGGACACCAACGCCTTCAACCGATTTGCGGCATCGGGGGACAGGCGCTTCTTGCCGAGCAGCTTGTCGATCTCCCCGTGGACGTAGCCGACGCCCTTGTCGATGCGCTCCTGATCGATGTCGGTGAGGATCACCGGCACCTTGAGTTGGCGCACGAAAAGCAGTGCGAGCTGGCTGGCCATCAGGCCGGCACCGACGATGCCGACACCGGAGATCTTGCGTGCCAACGACTTGTCGGGTGCGCCGGCGGGACGTTTCGCGCGCTTCTGCACCAGATCGAAGGCGTAGAGCCCTGCGCG
This sequence comes from Rhodococcus sp. EPR-157, assembly GCF_001647195.1. Taxonomy (GTDB): domain Bacteria; phylum Actinomycetota; class Actinomycetes; order Mycobacteriales; family Mycobacteriaceae; genus Rhodococcoides. The sequence goes on from NZ_LVCV01000360.1 coordinate 5,118, forward strand.
GAGCTCGTCCTTGACCAGCAACGTGGACAGGGCCTCGTCCTCGGCCGCGAAGGCCTTGTCGAGCGATGCCGAGTCGGTGATGTCGGTGCTCTTGGCGAGCTCGAGCAGCTCCACCGCGGCGACGGGACCCGGGGCGAAGTTGTTGGTCTTGCCCGCGACGATTCCCTTGGCACGGGCGACGGCGTCGTCCCAGGCCTGCCCACGGTCGATCTCGGGACGGGCCGGGGTGATCTCACCCTTGATAACCTGAGCGGCCCACGCGAGGGACTGCTCGAGGAAATCGGCTCCACCGAAAACGGCGTCGGCGATTCCGAGGTCGAGCGCCTGCTGCGGCTTCAGCGTGCGGTTCTGGTTCAGAGCGTTCTCGATGACGACGGTGACGGCGTTCGAGGCTCCGATGATGTTGGGTAACAATTGGGTCCCGCCCCACCCTGGTACCAGGCCGAGAAAAGTCTCGGGAAGCCCGAGAGCTGCCGCGTTGTCGGCGACCGTGCGGTAATGCGAATGCAGGCCGACTTCGAGACCGCCGCCGAGTGCCGCACCGTTGATGAAGGCGAACGTCGGAACCGAACTTTCGCGCAGGCGACGGAAGACCTTGTGGCCGAGCTGCCCGATCTGCAGCGCCTCGTCCTTGGTCTTGATGTTCGGCACACCGTTGAGGTCGGCGCCGACGGCGAAGATGAACGGCTTACCGGTGACGGCGATTGCCACCGGGTTCGCGGCGAATGCCTCGTCGAGTGCGGCGTCGAACTTGGCCAGTCCGCCGGGACCGAAGGTCGACGGCTTGGTGTGATCGAAGCCGTTGTCCAAGGTCACCAGGGCGATGGAGCCGTCGAGCCCTGGTACGGAGATGATCTTGGTGAACGCGTTCGTGACTACCTCGTCCGTGAACGCTGTCGTGATGTCACTCATGCCTTGACTCCTGAGTAATCAGCGTGGTTAGGGTTCTCCCAGATGACGGTGCCGCCCATGCCGAGACCGATGCACATGGTCGTCAGGCCGTAGCGGACGTCGGGCGCCTGGGCGAACTGGCGGCTCAGCTGCGTCATCAGGCGAACACCCGAGGACGCGAGGGGGTGGCCACACGCGATGGCGCCGCCCCACTGGTTGACGCGGGGGTCGTCGTCGGCGATGCCGTAGTGCTCGAGGAAGGCGAGCACCTGGATGGCGAAGGCCTCGTTGATCTCGAACAGGCCGATGTCTTCGATGCTCAATCCCGTTCGGTCGAGCAGCTTTTCGGTCGCGGGGACCGGGCCGATGCCCATGACGGCGGGATCGACGCCAGCGAAGCTGAAGCCGACCATTCGCATGCCTACGTTGAGCCCGAGTTCGTGCGCGGTGTCCTCACCGGCCAGGATTGCGGCGGTGGCTCCGTCGTTGAGCCCGGCGGCGTTGCCTGCGGTGACGCGACCTGCGGGCCGGAACGGCGTCTTGAGCTTGGCGAGGTCCGAGGTGGTGGTGCCGGGGCGAGGTGGCTCGTCCTCGGTGGCCAGGCCCCAGCCTGCGGCGGACTTGGTGGCGACGGGCACGAGAGTGTCGGCGATGAAGCCGGCCTTCTTGGCGGCGTCGTACTTGTTCTGGCTGGCTACGGCGTACGCGTCGGTGCGGTCCTTGGTGATGGTCGGGAACCGGTCGTGCAGGTTCTCGGCGGTGTTACCCATCACCAGCGCGCTGGGATCGACGAGCTTGTCGGCAAGGAAGCGCGGGTTGGGGTCCACGCCTTCGCCCATCGGGTGGCGGCCCATGTGCTCGACGCCTCCGGCGATGACGACGTCGTACTGGCCGAAGCCGATGCCCGATCCGGTGGTGGTGACCGAGGTCATCGCGCCTGCGCACATGCGGTCGATGGCGAAGCCGGGGACGCTGCGGGGGAGTCCGGCGAGCAGTGCGGACGTACGGCCGATGGTCAGGCCCTGGTCACCGGTCTGCGTGGTCGCGGCGATCGCGACCTCGTCGATGCGCTCGGGAGGGAGGTTGGGGTTCTTGCGAAGAAGTTCGCGGATTGCTTTGACGACGAGGTCGTCTGCACGAGTGTCGGCGTAGATGCCCTTGGGGCCTGCCTTGCCGAACGGGGTACGGATGCCGTCGACGAAGACAACATTCCTCTGTGAGCTGGTGGACGCGGGTACAGACACGCTTTTCGATCCTCCCGACAGATGCGGACGAGTAGCCCGGCCGACGCCGGGCTCACACCCACTCTAGTGGGTATTACCCGCCGGTAACTTGTGGAGGGGTCAAAGCGTCGGCAAGCACTGGTACGACCAGCTCGCGCTGCCAGGTCCGTGCTCGTCCTTCGATGAGTTTCGCGTCGATCGCCACTCGCGCATCCGCGGGGGAGAGCGGTGTCCAGTCCCACACGAGGCGGCGCAGTACGTCCGGCATCAGCAAGTTCTCGACGGGGACGGACACTTTCTCGCTCAATTCGGTCATCGCAGCTCGGACGACCGCGAGTCGTTCGGCTGCGTCAGGGTCCCGGCGCGCCCAGCGGTTCGCCGGCGGCGGTCCTTCGAACGGCGCGGTCTTGGGTGGGAGCTCCTGCGTAGGAAGTGCACGCGCACGTTCGAGCGCGGACAACCAGACCGCGGCTGAACGGCGCTGGCGCGGGCCTCCGAACACCGGGAGCGCGCGCAGTTCGCCTTCGGTCTTGGGGTCTGCCGATGCCGCGGCCACGATGGCGGAGTCCGGTAGTACCCGGCTCGGCGCGATGTCGCGCCGCTGCGCCACCTCGTCACGGGCGTGCCACAATTCGCGCACTGCGGCCAAAACTCGTTGGGACTTGACCGCGTGAATTCCCGATGTTCGACGCCACCGATCTGTCTTCGGTTTCGGCGGTCCCATCGTGAGGATGTGGGCGAACTCCTGTGCTGCCCACTCCGTCTTTCCCTGGCTTTCGAGTTCTGCGGCCATAGCGTCGCGGAGTTCGAGGAGCACCTCGACGTCGAGTGCCGCGTAGTTGAGCCAGGTCTCGGGAAGTGGGCGGGTGGACCAGTCGGCAGCGCCGTGGCCTTTCTGCAGCGACAGGCCGAGGGTCCGTTCGACGATCGGTCCGAGGCCGACTCGTTCGAAGCCGGCGAGCCTACCTGCGAGCTCGGTGTCGTAGAGCGTCGCTGGGACCAGGCCGAGTTCGGCGAGCCCTGGCAGGTCCTGGTCGGCCGAGTGCAGCACCCATTCGAGTGGGTTGATCACATCGGCGAGCGGACCGAGTTCGCCGCTGACCGGAATGGGATCGAGCAGCACAGTTCCCGCGCCGCGCCGTCGGAACTGCAACAGGTATGCGCGCTGGGAGTAACGGAACCCTGATGCTCGCTCGGCGTCGACAGCGAGTGGACCGTGGCCGTCGGCCAGCAGCGCTGCCGCCTGCTTCACCCCGTCGAGCGTCTGGGCGATCGCTGGAACGCCGTCGGCCGGCGCGAGAAGCGGTATGGCCAATGGTGCCTCGTCCGATACATCCGACGGCTCACTGGAACTGGTCGCTGACATGAGAGGTGACTCTAAGCCTTCGGTGCCGCGCTGCGCGCGAACTACGTCCGGTTCGCCTCGCGGCTACGCAGCTCGGTGATACCAGCCGGAGGCAGTCCTGCCGCATATGCCAGCACCTCGCAGAAGGCTTCGACATGCGCCGCCAGCTCCACCGATCCCGCTGTCCACGATGCTCGCAACTCCAGTTGATGGGCCTTCGGAGGGCCTGCGATGTCGCCGTACCGAACAGAACTCGTCGACGTCACGGTGCCGCCGAGCGCGGTATATGGTTCGGAACGACTTTCGAGTGCGTCGACCAACCAACTCCACCCGACCTCGGGAAGCAATGGATCGGAGGCGAGGGACTCGTCCACGTCGGCCTGGATGTACGCCACTAGCCGCATGGTCCCGTTCCACGCTTCGTCCCCGTCGGGGTCGTACAGCAGAATGAGTCGTCCGAAGGCGTCACCGTCGGACTGTTCGCCGACATCCTCGCCGGCTGGATGCTGGACTTCGGCGCCGATCGCGTAGCTGAACGGAGCGAGCCGCTGAGGCGGCCTGATCGGTCCTATTTCGATGGCTGGGTGCACGACTGCCCGGTGCATTGCCTCGACAGCCGATCGAAACGGCGCAGGCTCGGCTGGGGATCCGGGTGTGGTCACGACTTCGGACGTTAGACTTCTCACGTTCGTGTTCGTCGGAGGCGCGCCGAGTCGGATGGCGTCGAACGGGTGTCAGACCTGCACAGAGGCGGCGACGAACGTCTCCGATAGAGGCTGCGCGGACGGCGCGTGGCAGCATGGACGTCGATGAACATCGACACGCCTTCGTCCCGTCGTCACCTTCCCGACGCACCGCTGCTCGCAGCTGTGGCCGGCCGAGCGCCGACGCGGCGTCCGGTGTGGTTCATGCGGCAGGCCGGTCGTTCGCTTCCCGAGTATCGGAAGATCAGGGCGGGCATCGGCATGCTCGACTCCTGCTTCGATGCCGAGCTGGTCGCCGAGATCACGCTGCAGCCGGTACGCAGGCACGGCGTCGATGCGGCAATCCTGTTCTCCGATATCGTCGTGCCGCTGAAGGCAGCCGGTATCGATCTGGACATCGTCACCGGAACCGGTCCAGTGGTGGCCAATCCCGTGCGGTCCGCCGCTGACGTTGCGGCTCTCCCGCGTCTCGATGCCGAGCAAGTGGCTCCGGTCGCCGATGCGATCGGTCTTCTGACCAAGGAGTTGGGGGAGACAGCGCTGATCGGTTTCGCAGGCGCGCCGTTCACACTGGCGTCGTACCTCGTCGAGGGCGGACCGAGTCGCAATCACGAGAAGACGAAGGCGCTGATGCGGTCGGATCCGCACACCTGGCACACGCTGCTCGACACCCTGGCCGATACGACGATCACGTTTCTGCAGAGCCAGCTTGCTGCGGGAATCGATGCGCTACAGCTCTTCGACTCGTGGGCCGGTGCGTTGTCACTTGCGGACTACCGCGAGTTCGTCCTGCCACACTCGACCAAAGTGTTCGACGCGGTGCGAGACGCCGGAGTACCGAAGATCCACTTCGGCGTCGGAACCGGAGAATTGCTCGGCGCCATGGGCGAAGCAGGTGCCGACGTCGTCGGAGTCGACTGGCGAATCCCGCTGGATGTCGCAGTGGAGCGCGTCGGGCCGGGCAAGGCATTGCAGGGCAACCTCGATCCCGCCGTCCTGTTCGCAGGCTGGGACGCTGTCGAGAGCGAGGTCAGACGCATCGCCGCCGAAGCCGACCGCGCGATCGAGGCGGGGGCCGTAGGACACGTGTTCAACCTCGGTCATGGCGTGCTCCCCGACACCGATCCGGACGTGCTCACCCGAGTTGTGGAGTTGGTGCATTCGCTGTGACGCGGGCAGGCCCGCGGGCAGCTGTCGTCGGAGGCGGAATCACCGGGCTCGTCGCCGCCTACCGACTGCGAACCGAGCTGGGACCCGAGGCGCAGATAACCGTCGTCGAGGAGTCGGATCGGCTCGGCGGCACCCTGCGGACAGTCGACCTCGCGGGTGGTCCGCTCGACGTGGGTGCCGAAGCGTTCATCGGCCGCAGACCGGAAGTGCCCGCTCTCATGGCGGAGTTGGGGATCGCAGATCAGCTGGTGCATCCAGCAGGCAGACGACCGCTGATCTACTCTGCGGGCGCACTGCACCCGATGCCCGCCGGAACCCTGATGGGCATCCCCGCTGATGCACAGTCGATCGCAGGGCTCGTCGATGCGGCGACGCAACAGAAGATCGCCGACGAGGTCGAGACTGCATTCGCCTGGGATCCGAGCATCGACGTCAGCGTCGCCCAGCTGGTGGGCAGTCGATTCGGTGAACAGGTTCTGCACCGTTCGGTGGATCCGCTCCTCGGAGGTGTCTACTCGGGTCTGTCCGACTCGATCGGAGTACGAGCCGCGCTTCCGACGCTCGCGGCAGCGCTCGACTCGGGGGCGCCGAGTCTGTCGTCCGCCGTGGCGAGCGCGCTCCCACCCCCGAGTTCGGAGCCGGTGTTCGGAGCGCTCCGCGGCGGGTACGGGGTGCTCGTCGATGCGTTGATCGCCGCGGCCGGAGCACGGATCGTGTTGGGCGCGCGGGTCGAGTCGATCTGCGGCGAGCGGAAGGGATGGCGTGTCGATCCGATCGGTCACGTGGACCTGGTCGTTCTCGCGGTGCCGGCCCCTGCGTTGTCGGCGATCCTGGCCGACACGGTTCCCGACGCGGCAGACGCGGCCGCCGGGATCGAGCTCGCATCCTCCGTCGTAGTGGGCATGGCGTTGCCTGGCGACGTGGAATTGCCGGACAACTCGGGAGTCCTCGTGGCCACCGATGCGGGCCTGTCGGTGAAAGCCTTCACGCTCTCCAGTCGAAAGTGGAGTCACCTTGCCGACCGAAACTCCGTTCTGCTGCGCGCATCCCTCGGACGGTTCGGAGACGAAGGCCCGCTGGGCCTGAGCGACGCAGAACTCGTCCGCACAGCGGTGCGCGATCTGCGGACTGTCACCGGGCTCGACGTCACCCCGACAGCAACCGTCGTGCAGCGGTGGCACGGGGGACTTCCGCAGTACGCGCCCGGTCACCTCGATCGTGTCGCCGAGATCGAGTCTGCAGTGCGTGATGTTCCCGGTGTTGCGGTGGCGGGCGCCTGGAGCCACGGCGTCGGAGTGCCCGCCTGCGTCGCTTCGGCGACCAGAGCAGCCGCTGCGGTGTGCGAGGTGGCACGATAGGGGCCATGGCACGCCTCGACTACTCTGCGCTCAATTCGACTCTCCGCTACCTGATGTTCTCGGTGTACAAGGTCACCCCAGGCGTTCTGGGCGACGACCGTGCCGACGCAGCCAAGGAGGCGCGCGTCTTCTTCGAGAGCCAAGAGGACAAGGGCGTCGCAGTACGCGGCGTCTACGACGTGGCGGGCTTGCGGGCCGATGCCGATTTCATGGTGTGGACGCACGCCGAACGCATCGAAGAGCTGCAGGCGACGTACTCCGACTTTCGACGCACCACCGCCCTCGGCAGGGCCAGCACGCCTGTGTGGAGTAATTCGGCACTGCACCGCCCGGCCGAGTTCAACAAGAGCCACGTACCGGCATTCATCGCAGGCGAAGATCCGGGCGACTACATCTGCGTCTACCCGTTCGTACGCTCCATCGACTGGTACCTCTTGCCGGAAGACGAGCGGCGCACGATGCTCGCAGATCACGGCAAGGCAGCTCGTGGCTACAAGGACGTTCGGGCAAACACTGTCCCGTCCTTCGCGCTCGGGGACTACGAGTGGATCTTGGCGTTCGAGGCGCCTGAACTGGACCGTATCGTGGACTTGATGCGCGATCTCCGCGCCACCGAAGCTCGCCGTCACGTTCGCGAGGAAACGCCGTTCTTCACCGGCCCCCGCGTCGACGTCGAATCTCTCGTGGCCGCTCTGCCATGATGGATGCGGTCATCTTCGACTTCTCCGGGACCCTTTTTCGACTCGATGAGGACGATTCGTGGTTCGACGGGATAACGCATTCCGACGGCACCGCGGTGGACGGTCACCACGCAGCCGAGCTGATGCGCCGGATGACTGCGCCGGTCGGTGAGGTTGTCGAGTTCGACGACGTCACCCGGCATGCGTGGCGGAACCGAGATCGCGACCCCGCGC
>NZ_LVCV01000361.1 GCF_001647195.1 Rhodococcus sp. EPR-157
GGCAGGGTCATCGATCCGTTCTGCTGGACTCCGTATCCGGACGCCGCCGAGGTGCTGAAGGTGCTTGCCGCAGCATCGATCCCGGTCGCGGTGCTGAGCAACATCGCGTTCGACATCCGACCGGCGTTCGAGCGCCTCGGTGTCACCGATCTGGTATCGGAGTTCGTTCTGTCCTACGAGGTCGGCTTCGTCAAACCTCAGCCCGAGATCTTTCGCTATGCGGTCGACAAGCTCGGTGTCGATGCGAGGCGGACTTTGATGGTCGGCGACAGCGACGAAGCCGACGGCGCAGCGCGGACCATCGGTTGTTCGTTCGCGCTCGTCGACCCGATCCCGACGCCTCAGCGCCCCACCGCGTTGCTCGAGGCTGTGGAGCTCAGCGGAATCACTCGGTGAGCCGGGTCGCAGGTCCCGGTCGGCACACCCAGCACATGGCGCACTGGGGCATGTTCAGTGCCGCGGCGGCCGACGGTGAAGTAGTCGACATCCGACCCCACGCGGGCGATTCGAGTCCATCACCGGCTCTGGGAAACGTGCCGGGATCGGTCAAGCATCGCTCCCGCATCACCGGTCCGTCGGTCCGTCGGGGGTGGCTGGAGAACGGACCAGGCCCGACCGATCGGCGCGGCAACGACGACTACGTGGCCGTGACGTGGGACGAGCTGACGGATCTGCTGGCCGGTGAACTCCGACGAGTCATCGACCGTCACGGCAACGAGGCGATCTACGGTGGCTCGTACGGATGGGCGAGCGCAGGCCGATTCCATCACGCACAGAGTCAGGTCCATCGCTTCCTCAACTGCCTCGGCGGATATACGCGATCGGTGAACAGTTACTCGACCGGCGCTACCGGGGTCATCATGCCGCATGTCATCGGCGCGCACTGGAAGATGTTCTCGCGCTCCACGTCCTGGAAGGTCATCGCAGCCGAGACCGAGTTGCTCGTCGCGTTCGGCGGTGTGCCGGCCAAGAACACCAGCGTCAATCACGGTGGAACGTCCGATCATCCGACGGAATCCGCGCTCGACGCGCTTCGGGCTCGCGGCGGCAAGATCGTCTCGGTCAGTCCGCTACGTGACGACATGCACGGCGCCGCGACGTGGCTTGCTCCAGTCCCGGGATCCGATGTCGCTGTGATGCTGGGGCTCGCCTACGTGTTGGTAGCCGAAAACCTGCACGACACAAAATTTCTCGACAGATACACCACCGGCTACGACAGGTTCGAGCGGTACCTGCTCGGTGTCTCCGACGGCGTTCCGAAGACTCCGGATTGGGCGTCGACGATGTCCGGAATCGCCGCGGATGTCATCGTAGATCTGGCCAGATCGATGGCGTCTCGGAGAACGCTGATCACGGTGACATGGTCGCTGCAGCGTGTGAAGAGCGGGGAACAGGCTCCGTGGATGGGGATCACGCTCGCATCGATGCTCGGCCAGATCGGCATTCCCGGTGGGGGATTCGGGCACGGTTACGGGTCGATGAACGAGCCAGGGCTGGGACCGGTGCCGTATCCGTTGCCGACGCTTCCGCAAGGATTCAACCCGATCACCGCGCACATACCGGTCGCCGCGATCGCCGACATGTTGCTCGGACCGGGTACCGAGTTCGACTACAACGGTCGACGGATGACCTATCCAGATATCAAGTTGGTCCATTGGGCCGGCGGAAATCCGTTCCATCACCACCAAGATCTGGGCCGCCTTCGACGCGCGTTCGGGCGGCCGGACACCATCGTCGTGCACGATCCGTATTGGACGCCGATGGCAAAGCACGCGGACATCGTCGTACCGTCGACCACATCGCTCGAACGAAACGACCTCAGCTGCACTCGAAACGATCCACTGCTGGTGGCGATGCAGCAGGCCGTCCCGCGCTACGCGGACTCTCGCGACGACTACGACACCTTCGCGGCAGTGGCTCGGAAGATGGGAGTCGCCGACGGTTTCACCGAGGGCCGGACATCGGGGGAGTGGATCGAGCATCTGTACGACCAGTGGCGCGGCTACCTGAGTTCGGCGAACGTCGAGACCCCGCAGTTCGACGAGTTCTGGCGGGCGGGTTCGGTGCGAATGGCCACCGAAGAGGACCTGACGTTGTTCGCGGACTATCGAGAAGATCCCGTTCGCAACGCCCTACGCACACCGAGCGGACGCATCGAGATCTTCTCCGAGGTGATCGACAGCTTCGGCTACCAGGACTGCATCGGCCACCCGGCATGGTTCGAACCCGTGGAATGGCTTAACGGCGAACGTGCGCAACACTTCCCGCTGCACCTCATCGCGAACCAACCCCGCACTCGACTGCACAGTCAGCTCGATCACGGCGCCACCAGTCAGGCGTCGAAAGTGCAGGGTCGTGAGCCCATCCGAATGCACTCCGCGGCAGCTGCGGCGCGCGGGGTCACCGACGGTGACGTGGTCAAGGTGTTCAACGATCGAGGCGCGTGCCTGGCGGGGGTAGTCGTCGACGACGGGATGCTCGACGACGTCGTCCAACTGTCCACCGGCGCCTGGTACGACCCGCTGGATCCAGCCGACACCAATTCTCTGTGCAAGCACGGCAATCCGAACGTCTTGACCCCCGACGTCGGGGCGTCGTCGCTGTCTCAAGGATCCACGGGGCAACACGTACTGGTGCAGATCGAACGCTACGACGAGGTACTCCCGCCGATCTCAGCGTTCGATCCGCCCACGATGACGAACAGGTAGGTCTCCTAGAACACGATTCGGCTGATGATCTCGGCCACCAAGGCCGGCTTGTCTTCGCCTTCGATCTCGAGCGTGCATGCGGCGATGATCTGGAGTGCGCCGCCCGACGCGTCCTCGACGGAGGTCAAGGTGGTCTGCAGGCGGACGTGCGAACCGACCTTGACCGGGTTGATGAATCGGACTTTGTTGGAGCCGTAGTTGATTCCGAGCTTGGTGTTCTCGATGGTGTAGATCGGCCAGTTCAACATCGATACCAGCGACAGAGTCAGGAATCCGTGAGCGATGGGGGCACCGAACGGGCTTTCCTTCTTCGCGCGCTCGACGTCGACGTGGATCCATTGGTGATCCCCGGTGGCATCGGCGAAGGTATTGACCCTCTCCTGCGTGATCTGGAGCCAGTCGCTCGTGCCGAGGTCCTCGCCGACGGCTGCTTTCAGTTGCTCTGCTGACGTGAAGGTGCGCATGGTTTCGATTATGCGCCGCACCGATGTGCCCTGAGTCACCGCCCGGCGAAACGATTCCGGTCGGAGCTACTCGGCAGGCTTGAGTACCAAGGAGATCGAGTTGATGCAGTACCGCTGATCCGTCGGCGTCGGGTAACCCTCGCCCTCGAAGACGTGGCCGAGATGACTATGGCAGTTCTTGCAGATCACTTCTACCCGTCGCATTCCGAGCGAGGTGTCCTCGTTCAGGATCACCGCATCGCTGTCTGCCGGATCGAAGAACGACGGCCAGCCGCAATGTGATTCGAACTTCTCGGTGCTGCGGAACAACTCGGCGCCACACGCACGGCACTCGTAGACGCCATCTGTCTTGGTGTCTGTGTACTCGCCGACGAACGGGCGTTCGGTGCCTGCCTCACGGAGGACGGCGTACTCCTCGGGCGTCAACTTCGCACGCCACTCCGCGTCGGTGTGCTGGATGGCGGGGGCAGGATTCTTGTCAGTCGCTGAACTCATGCCTCCACGCTAATACGATCAGCCGGTCTTCGTCGTCTTCCCAGCTCGAGAGTCTTCGAGCAGGTAATCGGGTTCGATTCCGTCGTCCAGGCGCCCATCCTGGCGCGCCGCCAAGTAGCGGCCGATGAGCACAGCGAAGATCACGATGATCAGAAGACTCCACCCGAATGTGGTCCGCATGTAGTCCAGGGCACGGCCTGTTTCGACAAAGCGGCCGGACAGCCATCGATCCGCATTCATGAACCCGTAGATGGCGAGCCACGCAGGCCAGTTCCGAATCAGGGAGTTCTTCAGCACCACGGTCATGAGCAGGGGGAACAGCATCATGGAGTAGTACATCTGGCCGAGCGATCCGAGCAGCCAGTGAGCAGTCAGAATCAGACCCGACGCCGTGGCGAAGAAGAAGAGCCGATCCTCGCGGCAGTACCGGTAGAGCAGCCACATCGATACGACGACCATGAGGCCCAATACGACGCGTATCGCGAGGAGCAACAGGTCGGGGATACCGTAGTAGAGACCGTTCCCGACTACGGCGCTGTTGAAGTAGTCACGGGTCTGGAGTAGGTACGGCAGCGTGCGATCGATGAAGTCCATCGGGTCGACGGAGAGCGGCCATGCGATCGCCATCATCACCACCGGGACAGCGATCGAGGTGACGAATACTCTCCACTGTCTGGTCATCAACGGCAGCAGCAGCAGCGGAGCGAGCATGGGCTTGATCGCGAGTGTCAGCCCCATCGCGACACCCGCGGACAAATCCTTCCGCTGCAACAGGAATCCGATGAACGCGACCTCGCCGAGCAACACGAAACCGTTGAAATTGGTGAAGACGAGGGTGTTCGTCACCGTCTCGCTGACGAAGGCCGCGAGCAAAAGGGCCGGGGCTGCAACCGAATCGAGACGAAAGCCGAAGATCCTGAGCAGGATGTACAGGGCAACGAGAATCGCGACCGTGCTGGCGATGATGAACAGCCAACGTGACCGTTCCGGATCGATGACGGCAAGCGGCGAGAGCAGCATCGTCGCGCTCGGCTGGTACAGGTAATGCGGATCGACGGAATCGAAATTGGCCGTGTAGACGGGCTGGCGGTTGAGGAATGCGAGCGCCGCGTTGTACACGGGGTTGAAGTCATTGGTGATGTCGCCGTTGACTGCCTTGATCACAACCCTGTTGATCACCGTCATGATGGCCAACGGCCACAGCGCAAATTTGACTACGTCAGCGGTGGACCGGCCGTTCCGCGGCTCGAGAAAGCTAAGTGACACCCGGGAACGGTACCTTGACCCTGCTCTACCGATCACCGAGACACCCTCAGGCCGGGCAGACGCTGCCGTCCGGCGGCAGTGTGCCGTCCTGCGCATAGGTCACCGCTGCGGACTGCACGCACTGCGAGCCGCCGAGTGCAGGGTGACCGGCGCCCTGCCATGTCATCGAAGCAGAACGGGTCCCAGTGGCTGCGACGATCCCGGTGACACTCGCGAAACCGCCGTTGCCGACCTCCGAGTCTGCAGCACCGCTGACAAGCAGAACCGGAATCGGCACCGTGGAGGGAAGGGGTGCCGCGGGCGCCGTCGGCCACGACGAGCACGTCAGCGCGGTCAGGGCCGCGTCGATTCCGAAGATCGGGTACAACTGCGCCCACGACGAACTCACGTCGCGCACCGCCTGCGGCGGCGGCCACTGTTGGCCGTCGGTACACCGTGCGACGAATTGACCGTCGGTTCCGTAGGCATCGGATGCTCTCGACGCGAGCTCCTGCAACGCGGTGGTGTCACCGGATCGTGCCGACGACAAAGTGTCGGCGAGTGCGAGAGCGCGCTGCGACGGATCTCCGGTGGACGAAGCCAGCGCATAGGCAATGCCGTCGAGCAGGCCGTGAGTCGATACGGGCGCGAGCGTGCCCGCGGCCGACTGTGCGACGAGATCGGCTACGGCTGCTCGTGGATCGTCTCCGAGCGAGCAGTCGAGGGCGACACACCGCCCAGCGAAGGCTGTGAACGCCGCTTCTCGACCCTGGGTCTTCTGC
>NZ_LVCV01000362.1 GCF_001647195.1 Rhodococcus sp. EPR-157
AGGCAAGCGCGGTCGTCGCTCCGTTTCCGGTGCCGATGATCCCGAGGGCGTCGACGCCCCACCCGATGCGTAGTTGCTCCAGATCGTCCGCAGCGTAGGACGACGCGAACGCCAGTTCCTGCGGTTGCAGGAGGTCCGTGCACTCGATGGTGGCATCACGCCCGGCGTCGACCGCTCGGTCGACCGAGTCGCCGCCGGTCCTCTCGAATTGTCCGAGGTCGGCCAGTGCCGCGCGGGCATCGATCTTGGTGCAGTCGACGGCAGCGGATCGTCCGATCCCGCGCCTGTCGATCGCGACGATCGGGTGGTCCGCAAGCAACGTCGCACCTTGACCCGCCGCCATGTCGGTAAGGGTTTCGATCGAAGAACGGTCCGACCCCGATGTCAGAACCATGGGGGCGGCGTCCGCAGGTGTGCGGTCGAGCCGCGCGCGCATCGTTCCCACCGAGAACGACCCGAACATCTGGCCCGACGCATCGACGGGAGCCTCGAAGTCCGCGCACTCGAGGATCAGACCTGGCGTCCGCGGAGTGAAGCCGTACCTGTCTAGAGTCTCGGTCGTGCAGTCCCGCCACGGCAGATCCGTGACCGGAACCTGGAGCGGCGGGATTGCAGGTTCGGCATCACCGGGTTCGGTCTCCTCCGGCTGACCAGGGGAGTTCTGCAGGACGGCGACATCGGGTCGGCTGGACGGCCCGGCGCTGCACGCCGCTGTCAGCAGCGACAGGCACACGATGGACACGAGCAACGATCGATTCTGCATCACGCTGCGAGGCTATCTACTTCTGCGCGGTCGTGGCCGGGCACCTGCCGCTGTGGGCCCTACGCGTCACTGCGGTGTTTGACCCACCTGGTCAGTAATGTCCCGTCTTCGTCGGCGAGGACGTGCGCGCGGGTCATTCGGCGAACCGACGACGAAGCGGAGTGCGAGATCCGTCCTGCAGATCCGGCGACGAGAACCGGTGAGGTCGTGATGCAGACATCGTCGACGGCATCGTCGGCAAGTAGCTGGCCGAAGATGCCTGGCCCGCCTTCGCAGAGAACCCGATGCAGACCTAGATCGTTCAGGGTCGCCAGGATGGATTCGGTCGTCACGGTGTTGCCGTCGGTCTCCACCACGCGAGCACCCGCCGCCGCCAACGTGCGGCGGGCTTCAGCGGGTGCGGACGAGGTGGTGAGGACGATCGGAGGAACGGCGGAGTCGGTGAATATCCGCGACTCCGGATCGAGATTCGCCGACGCGGTGACCACGACGAGAGGTGGAACCTCGGTCATGCCGAGTGAGGCTCGTTCGCTGCGAGTCGCGGCGGAGAAGCTCACGCCACCGTAGTTCTCGGCCCGCACGGTGCCCGCGCCGACGAGGACAGCGTCCGCCAATGTGCGCAGAACGGCGAACACGGACTTGTCCGCAGGAGTGCCGAGACCAGCGGAAACGCCGTCCGCTGTGACCGCTCCATCGATGCTGGCGACGAAGTTGACTCGTATCCATGGCCGCCTGGGACGGGGCGGGTACGCGTACAGCCGCGTGAGGTCGGCGTCCTCGAGTGGGCCTTTCGCTACGCGTGCCACATCGCTCTCCGATGTGAAGTAGGTCGCAATATCCAGTAGCTGCATAAAGTAGATAACACCACGTCGTTAGGCTGATCCAATGCCTGCACGTCTTGTCGATCGAAATCCCGTCGTTCCATCCGACCAACTGATCGCGCAGATGGTGCCGCCGGCCATGTTCGACGACGTCAGTTTCTCCTCGTACATTCCCGATCCGAACGAGCCGAGTCAGGCCGAGGCAGTGAAGAAAGCCGAGGAGTTCTCGCAGAAGGTTGCGAAGATCCGCGGCAAGGGCGGCAAGCGTGGGTTGTTCGGCAAGAAGGCCCCCGCAACCGGACTCGGGTTGTATCTCGACGGCGGATTCGGCGTCGGAAAGACGCACCTTCTGGCGTCGATCTTCCACAGCGTCCCCGAGCCGAAGGCGTTCGGCACGTTCGTGGAATTGACGCACGTCGTCGGCGCGCTGGGCTTCAACAAGGCACTGGACGAGTTGTCGAACCACAGCGTGCTGTGCATCGACGAGTTCGAGCTGGACGATCCGGGCGACACGATGCTCGTCTCGCGACTGCTCTCGGAGTTGTCCGCACGCGGGGTGTCCATTGTCGCGACCTCGAACACGCTGCCCGGCCAGCTCGGCGAGGGACGGTTCGCAGCCGAGGACTTCATGCGGGAAATCAAGAAGCTCGGTTCCATCTTCGAATCGATTCGCGTCGACGGACCCGACTACCGTCACCGCGATCTGCCGCCGGCCCCCGACCCGACGTCCGAGGACGAATTGGTCGAGCGTGCAGGCCAGATCGACGGTGCAACGCTCGACGATTTCGATGAGCTGCTGGCGCATCTGAGCACGCTGCATCCGTCGCGGTACGGGAAGCTTCTCGACGGTGTCGAAGCCGTGTTCTGGAAGAACGTGCACCCGGCTGCGGATCAGGCCGTCGCCCTGCGACTCGTCGTCCTCGCCGACCGGTTGTACGACGCCAGTATCCCGGTGACCTCGTCGGGCGCGAAGCTCGACGAGATCTTCACCGAGGAGATGCTGGCGGGTGGCTACCGGAAGAAGTACCTCCGCGCGACCTCCCGACTGCTCGCGCTGTCTCGGTTCGCTGCGGTCGGCTGACGCACCGTTCTACAGGGTCCGCTCCATGATGAAGTCGTCTTGGATGTCGCTGCCGAGTGCGAAGGTCTTGGTGCCTACCTTCACGAAGCCCTGCTTCGTGTAGAAGCGTTGTGCCCGGTGGTTCTGCTGGTTAACGCCGAGCCACACCCCGGCACATCCGGCGTCGACGGCGAGGGCAAGGACCGAGGACATCAGTTCTGCCGATACTTCGCGGCCGTGATGTCCGGGCAAGACGTAGAGCTTGGACAACTCGATGGTCGGTGACTTCGTGAGCGAGTGCGCGATGTCGGGGTCGGAAGGCTCGCCATGGATGAGCATCGCGTAGCCGACTATCGAATCGTCCTCTCGCGCAGCGAGAATAGTGCGATTCGGATCGTTCAGGTATTCGCCGAACTTCTCGTGTGAGAGCACGTCGTCGATGAATGCCTCGATCGATTCACGTGTCGACCCCGGAGGGCAGGCAAGCGGGAACGTCACGGCTGCGACGTCCGCCAACTGTTCGGTCTCCCAGAGTCCGGCCGGTCCGACGGTGATGGTCACAGCTGGTCCACCGCTTCCTTGGCTTCGCGGAGGGAGAATCCGGTCCGCGCGCGCAGGAGCTTGATCGCGGCGATCGCCTTTCCTTCCTTCTTCAGCGCTCGCAACTTCGGAATGATGTCCTCCCATTCGCCGGTATCGAGTCCTTCGGCGTTTGTATAGGTGGCAGGTGAGGGGAGTGGATTGCCTCGCTCCACCGACTCGACGATGTCCTTGGCTTCCTCGAGCCCGGCGCCGGTGCGTTCACGGAAGAGCTTGATCGCATGGATTTTCTTCTTCTCTGCGACAAGCCGATAGATCTCCTCGCGTGCAGTGCTGTCCAAACCGGCGAGCATGAGCTGCGCCGTGGCTGCTGGAGTCTTACGTGGGCTCTTACGGGCGAGGAACCAGGCAGCGAGAACCGCGGTGTCGATGAGGACCAGCGCGACGATGAACCATCCCCAAGTGGGCATGGCTTAAGTAGAACACTCGGTCAGATGCAGGCGGAAAAGCGGTGCCGAAACAGCGGTCACTACTCAGTCGTGGCCGTGCCCACGTCGATCCCGAACAGGGTGACCGCCGCCTCCAGCGACCGCTCCGCGGTGTGGTGCTTGTGCGCCGACAGGTCATGTCCCGCACCAGTGATCTCGATGAAGCTCGTCCCGGCCTGGATGAGACCTATCGCCTCGCGCAACTCGGTCGGCGTCCCGAAAGGATCCTTGGTACCGGAGACCGACAGTGTCGGGATGGCGATATCGGGCAGATGCGCGGTGCGAGCCTTCTCGGGCTTGCCCGGCGGGTGAAGCGGATACGACAGCAGAAGCAAGCCTGCAGCGAGATCGCTGTCCTCCGAAACCGCCATCGAGGCCTGGCGACCGCCGTAGGAGTGACCGCCGACCAACACCGGTCCGGGCCCGCGGTCACGGAGGTACGTCACCGCCTCGCGGACGGTGTCTCGATCGCCGGGCGCTTTCGACGGGTGTGGGGGACCGGACTCTCTGGCCTGACGGAACGCAAGATCGAATCTGAGTACCGCGATTCCGCGGGCTGACCATGCTGTTGCCACATCGACGAGCAGCTTTGCGGTGCAGTTGCCACCGGCGCCGTGTGTAAGCGCAAGCGACGCCACAGGATTGCCGTCGGGGAGGTGAAGGAAGCCGCGCACGCCGCCGTCGGCGACATACGCGGCCTCGTGTGTGCTGTCAGGCATCCGCTGAAGAGTCGTCTTTCAGGTCGCCGTTTTCGTCCACCATGTCTGCGAATGCGGTGCCGGAGACCATCCCGTTCGTCCCGGGCAGCGTGACGGTCGGTCGTGAGCCCGGTTCGTACTTCTTGTCGATCCCGGCCACCTGTTCCTCCGCTTTCCTACGAGTCTCGTCATCGACCTGTACCTCGGTCGCGTTTCCCTCGTGGCTGTCGTCCGCCATGGGTGGCTTCCTTCCGTTCGGGGTGGGCTGCGTCTCCAGAGTGCACGTTTATGAGCTGAATCACCACCCGCCTCGCACTGGATTGCTGCTCATCACGGATTGCGGACAACAGTTGTCCTGGATCGTCGGCAAGCTGAAGAAGTGAACAACGAGCCTGGAGGAAGAATGACCGCTTCGGAATCACAGCCGCCCGCCTCCGCCCACCCCGCAACATGGAAGTTCGACTACCCGATCATTCACGCCGAGACTCGGACACAGTGGCGCACATGGCTGAGCAGCAACCACTCGTCGGTCCGCGGAGTGTGGTTGTGCTCATGGCGCACCGACACCGGACGACCACGATGCCCGTACCCTGAGGCCGTCGAGGAAGCCATCTGCTTCGGTTGGATCGACTCCACCAGCACCATCCTCGACGAAGAGCGCAACTTGCAGCTCTTCACGCCGCGAAGATCCAAGAGTTCTTGGACCCGGCTCAACCGCGAACGTGCGGCCGATATGGAAGCACGTGGCCTCATGACCGACGCTGGTCGCGACGCTATTGCCGCCGCGAAAGCCAACGGCTGGTGGACCATTTTGGACCAAGTCGAAGACCTCAGGGAGTCAGCTGAGTTGAAGGCAGCGCTGGACCGGGTCCCGCACGCTCGACGCAACTGGGACAGTTTTCCGCCCAGCGCTCGCAAGCAGATGCTGTGGTGGATCGTCAGTGCCTCGCGCGACGCAACACGGGCAGCGCGAATCGCCCACATCGTCAGCGACGCGGCCGTCGGTCGACGTGCCCAAGGATAAGACAAGAAAGGCCCCCTCGAAAGGGGGCCTGACCTGGTCGAACTATGGTGCGCGATACTGGGATTGAACCAGTGACCTCTTCCGTGTCAGGGAAGCGCTCTCCCGCTGAGCTAATCGCGCATGTACTCGAATCGAAGGCCGGGAGCCTCGAAACGCCAACACTAACTTCACATACGAGGTGGAGACGGGAATCGAACCCGTGTGCACGGCTTTGCAGGCCGTTGCCTCACCACTCGGCCACTCCACCATGGGCCTATGGTTCTTGGCTGCCCTGGTCCTCGAGCGGATGACGGGATTCGAACCCGCGACCCTCACCTTGGCAAGGTGATGCGCTACCACTGCGCCACATCCGCATGCGCCTCGGTGACATTTGCTGTCTCCGTGGTGCGGTGAAAACATTAGACTAACTTCTCGCGAACTCACAAATCAGGTGGTCAGGCGTGCTATTTGCCGGCTGCGGCCCACGTTCGCCCCGGTTTTCGATGTGTCCGGAGGACTCGGAAGGGTCGGATGGGGCGATTCGAGATTATCGAGGGCCGCATGTTAATGTTTTGCCTCGTCCGGTCCCGTGGCTCAGTGGAAGCGCGTCCGCTTCACACGCGGAAGGTCGCTGGTTCGATCCCAGCCGGGACCACAGAGAATGGAAGCCCTATGCGCCTGCGCATAGGGCTTCTTTCGTAGCACCGCCGGTAGCCTGGTGCGGTGACTACTGACGATGCTCGCGCTGACGAGAAGAATCGCGACAGTGTGGACGAGGACGGTGTCTTCGACCGCTTGGGCGACCGACGGCGTCGACTCCGCGCGAAGATCGCCGCCAATCCCACACTCGACCTTGCATACCGAATCACGGTGGCCGTGGTCGGAGTCATCGTTCTGGGTCTCGGCATCGTGGCAATCCCGTACCCGGGTCCGGGTTGGTTGATCGTGTTCGCTGGTCTCGGCATTCTGGCCTCCGAGTTCACCTGGGCACATCGGCTTCTGAAGTTCGCTCGCGCGCGGTACGACCGCTTCATGGCGTGGTTTTCTCGCCAATCGATCGTCGTCAAAGCAGCAAGTGCACTGCTGACGACGCTCATCGTGGTTGCGACCCTGTGGCTGCTGGGCACCTTCTCGCTCGTGGGCGGATGGTTCGGTCTGGACTGGACCTGGCTGGCCAGTCCGCTCTGATCGCGCAGTGCGGTGTGACGACGAGTCAGTGCCCGACAGCCGATAGGCTGTCATCGGTCTTCCGACCGCGTCAGGACAATCGAGGAGTACATCGCCGTGACCATGCCCGCAACCGCCGTCTCGCTCGCCCGCATCATGGTGCCGGCAGGAACGACCGCCGGAACGGCGCTTCGAGACACGGGGCTTCCGAACAAGGGTCCTGACGCGATCGTCGTAGTCCGAGACGTGGACGGGAAGTTGCGGGACCTCTCGTGGGCTCCGGAATCGGATGTCGAGGTCGAACCGGTCGCAGCGAACACCGAGGACGGACGAAGTGTCATCCGGCACTCGGCCGCGCACGTTCTCGCTCAGGCCGTTCAAGAACTCTTCCCGACTGCCAAGCTCGGCATCGGCCCCTTCATCAAAGACGGTTTCTACTACGACTTCGATGTCGAGCAGCCGTTCACTCCCGAGGATTTGACCGCCCTCGAGAAGAAGATGAAGCAGATCGTGAAGGCGGGACAACGATTCTCGCGGCGGGTCTACTCGTCGATCGAGCAGGCACGCGAGGAACTCGCCAACGAGCCGTACAAGTTGGAGCTGGTCAACGACAAGTCCGGCATCGACGATCCCGAGATCATGGAGGTCGGTGGCGGCGAGCTGACCGCATACGACAACCTGAACCCCCGGACCGGAGAACGGATTTGGGGTGACCTGTGCCGAGGCCCGCACATCCCGACCACGAAGTACGTGCCCGCATTCAAGCTCACCCGCAGTTCGGCTGCGTACTGGCGCGGCAATCAGGACAACGCGGATCTGCAGCGGATCTACGGAACCGCGTGGGAGTCGGCCGAGGCACTCGATGCGCATCTCGAACTGCTGGCCGAGGCGGAACGTCGCGACCATCGTAAGCTCGGATCCGAGCTGGACCTGTTCAGCTTTCCCGACGAGCTGGGCTCCGGTCTGCCGGTGTTCCATCCGAAGGGTGGCGTGATCCGCAACGAGCTCGAGAACTACTCCCGCCAGCGGCACATCGAAGAGGGCTACGAGTTCGTCAACACCCCGCACATCACCAAGGGCCACCTCTACGAGGTCTCGGGTCACCTCGACTGGTACCGCGACGGGATGTTCCCGGCTATGCACCTGGACGCCGAACTCGACGAGAACGGCGACGTGCGCAAGCCCGGCCAGGACTACTACCTCAAGCCGATGAACTGCCCGATGCACAACCTGATCTTCCGTTCCCGGGGGCGCTCGTACCGTGAATTGCCGTTGCGCCTCTTCGAGTTCGGTTCGGTCTACCGCTACGAGAAGTCGGGCGTCATCCACGGTCTGACTCGGGTGCGCGGCATGACCCAGGACGATGCGCACATCTTCTGCACCCGCGAGCAGATGCGCGGCGAGCTCACCAGCACCCTCGAATTCGTTCTCGGTCTGCTGAAGGACTACGGGCTCGACGACTTCTACCTCGAACTCTCCACCAGAAACCCGGACAAGTTCGTCGGCAGCGACGAGGTCTGGGAAGAGGCGACCAACACCCTCGCCGAGGTGGCGGCGGCGTCGGGCCTCGACCTGGTGCCCGACCCCGGCGGCGCTGCGTTCTACGGCCCCAAGATCTCCGTTCAGGCGAAGGATGCTCTCGGTCGGACCTGGCAGATGTCGACCATTCAGCTCGACTTCAACCTTCCCGAGCGCTTCGAACTCGAATACACCGCATCGGGCGGGACGAAGGAACGCCCGGTGATGATCCACCGTGCGTTGTTCGGCTCCATCGAGCGATTCTTCGGAGTGTTGACCGAGCACTACGCCGGTGCGTTCCCGGCCTGGCTCGCACCCGTGCAGGTGGTCGGCATCCCCGTCGCCGAGGTGCACCAGGACCACCTGTTCGCGGTGGTGAAAGAGCTGAAGAAGCATGGCATCAGAGCCGAGGTCGACGCCGGTGACGACCGGATGCAGAAGAAGATCTTCAACCAGACAGCGCAGAAGGTCCCGTTCATGCTGCTCGCCGGTGAACGGGACGTCGAAGCAGGTGCGGTCAGCTTCCGCTTCCGTGACGGCAGCCAGGTGAACGGGGTCCCGACTGCTCGCGCCGTGGACCTCGTCGCCGATTGGATCTCCGCCCGCAACAACGCATCTCCCACTGCCACGCTCTTCAGCGAAGATCAGGAGTGAGTTGACCATGCCCGAACAGGACGCGTCGATCGTCGACACCGGTTTCGGTGATCCCGACCGGCTCCAGCGACTGTGGACACCGCACCGGATGTCCTACATCGCGGAAGCGCCGGGCGCGAAGAACAAGTCCAGCGAACCGTTCTCGGATATTCCGCACATGAGCGACGAGGACGGTCTGGTCGTAGCGCGCGGGGAGCAGGTGTACGCGGTACTCAACCTGTACCCGTACAACCCGGGGCACATGATGATCGTGCCCTACCGCCGGGTCGCCGCCCTCGAAGATCTCACGCCCGCCGAGAGCGCGGAGCTGATGTCGTTCACCCAGCACGCGATTCGAACCATCAAGAGTGTGTCGAATCCGCACGGTTTCAACGTCGGACTCAACCTGGGGGCCGCTGCGGGTGGTTCCCTCGCCGAGCATCTGCACCAGCACATCGTGCCGAGGTGGGGTGGCGATGCAAACTTCATCACCGTCGTCGGTGGAGCCAAAGTCATGCCGCAGTTGCTTCGCGACACGCGCGCGCTGCTGGCCGCGGCCTGGGCCGAATGAACCGTTTCGGACTGAACAACAGAACTCGAAAGGAGGGTTCGCGGTGCTGAGCTTCTTCGGGCGCGCTCCGGTATCGAAAGTGACTGCGCCGCTCGGCCGGGCACTCAACAGCACCGGTCTGACGCCCAACTCGGTGACCCTGATCGGCACCGTCGTCACCGTCGGTGCTGCGGTGACGATGTATCCCGCGGGCTACCTGTGGTGGGGATCTGTCGTCATCACAGTGTTCGTCCTCTTCGACATGCTCGACGGTGCCATGGCGCGGGCGCGCGGCGGTGGCACCAAGTACGGCGCTGTACTCGATGCCACGTGTGACCGTGTCGCAGACGGGGCGATCTTCGCCGGTCTTGCTTGGTGGGCTGTCTACAGCGAGCAGAGCAAACTGTTGTTGATCGCTACCATCATCTGTCTCATCACCTCGCAGGTCATCTCGCATGCCAAGGCAAGAGCAGAAGCCAGCGGGCTGTCCGCAGACGGCGGATGGATCGAGCGGGCGGACCGTCTGGTCTTCGTTCTGGTCGGTGCAGGCCTGACCGGAGTCGGACGACACTACGACATTCCGTGGCTCGACAGCGTGATCTACCCGGCAATGTGGGTACTTGCGGCTCTGAGCATCGTGACGGTGTTTCAGCGCGTGCTGGCGGTGCGCAGCTCCGAGGGTGCCCGCGACATCATCGTCAAGTCGACGACTCCGCCGAACGACGAGTCCGAGCCGTCGTGACGTTCGCCGAACGCGCCAGCGATGCCGGCTATGCCGCAGGGTGGCGCGTCGTTCGCGGTTTGCCCGACGGCGTGGCGCGCAGACTTTTCGACAAGGGCGCCGACTTCGCAGCGGGCCGCAACGGTGGACCGCAGCAGCTGCGTCGCAACCTCGCTCGCGTACTCGGTGTACCGGCGGACAGCGTGCCGGACGAGTTGATTCGGGCCAGCGTCCGCTCGTACGCGAGATATTGGCGCGAAGCTTTTCGACTTCCGTCCATGAATCTGGACGAGCAGGCTGCGGTCATCGACGAGTGTGTGCACGGTCGCGAGCACCTCGATGCCGCCATTGCCGAGGGCGTCGGCGCTGTTCTCGCGCTTCCCCACAGCGGCAACTGGGATATGGCCGGTATGTGGCTCGTTCGGTACTACGGACAACTCGCAACAGTGGCAGAGCGGTTGAAGCCGGAGTCGCTCTACCAGCGATTCGTCGACTACCGAGAAAGTCTCGGATTCGAGATCTTTCCTCTCAGCGGCGGCGAGGTTCCGCCGTTCGCTGCATTGTCGGATCGTTTGCGTGAGAACAAGATCGTCTGTCTTCTCAGCGAGCGGGATCTCGCGAAGCACGGTGTGCCGGTGACGTTCTTCGGCGAGGAGACACGGATGGCGGCGGGCCCGGCGAAACTCGCGATCGACACCGGAGCGCACCTGCTTGCGGTGCACTGCTACTTCGACGGCGACGGATGGGGATTCACGATCTCACCGCGCATCGATGTCGACGGGGGAGTGGAGAAGGCGACACAGGAATTGGCGGATCGGTTCGCGTCCAACATCGCCGCTCATCCCGAGGACTGGCACATGCTGCAGCCGCTGTGGCTGGCTGACCTGTCCGATGCACGGCGCGCGAGGATCGAGGACTCGTGAGGATCGGGATGGTATGCCCGTACTCGTTCGATGTTCCCGGCGGAGTACAGGCGCACGTCGAGCAGTTGGCTGTGGTGTTCATCGAACGTGGCCACCGCGTCAGCGTTCTCGCTCCTGCGTCGGACGAGACGGTGCTTCCCAGCTTCGTCGTATCCGCCGGTGAGGCGTTGGCGATTCCGTACAACGGATCGGTCGCCCGGTTGCGATTCGGGCCGATCACCTACTCGCGAATCCGAAAGTGGATCGCCGAGAACGACTTCGACGTCCTGCACATCCACGAACCGAACGCGCCGAGCCTGTCGATGCTTGCGCTCAAGGCCGCCGAGGGTCCGATCGTGGCGACCTTCCACACCTCCACCACGAAGTCGTTGGTGCTCAGTACGTTTCAAGGTGTCCTGCGGCCCTACCACGAGAAGATCAGTGGCCGCATCGCTGTATCGGAGTTGGCACGACGATGGCAGGTCGAGGCTCTGGGAAGCGACGCCGTCGAGATTCCCAACGGCGTCGACGTACAGGCATTCGCCCGCGCACCGATGCTTCCCGGTTACCCGAGGTCCGGCGGGACCGTACTGTTCCTCGGCCGCTTCGACGAGCCACGAAAGGGCATGGCGGTTCTGCTGTCGGCACTGCCGGAGCTGGTCGGTCGCCACCCGGACGTCGAGATTCTCGTGGTCGGACGAGGCGACGAGGACAAACTACGCAAGGAAGCCGGATCGCTGGCATCGCACCTGACATTCCTCGGACAGGTCGACGACGCCGAAAAGGCGTCCGCACTGCGGAGCGCCGATGTGTACTGCGCACCGAACCTCGGGGGCGAAAGCTTCGGCATCGTGCTGGTGGAAGCAATGGCGTCGGGAACCGCGGTGGTCG
>NZ_LVCV01000363.1 GCF_001647195.1 Rhodococcus sp. EPR-157
GCTGCGCTCGACTCGCTTCTGTCCTCCAGGGAGATGAGGGCAGGACTCGTTGCAGCGGCGTCCCGCGCCGTGACGGACTACGACTGGCCCGTCGTTGCCGAGCAGATCATGCGGGTCTACGAGGCCGTGACCATCGGAGGACAGAAAGTGCGGGCTGCAAGCTGATGACGCTGTCTGCTCTGACCATCCTTGTAGTCGGCCTCGTTGCTGTTCTGATCTTGGTGATCGGTCTGTGGGCCTACGGAACGGCGAATCGACTCGATCGGCTGCACGTCCGATCCGATCTGGCCTGGCAGTCTCTCGATTCGGCTTTGGCCAGGCGTGCCGTTGTTGCCCGGGCAGTGTCTGCCGCGACGCGCAGCAGTCTCGAGGAGAGTAGACATCTGGCAGCGTTGGCGGACACGGCAGAGCGAGCCGATCGTGCACATCGTGAGGCCGCAGAGAACGCGGTGTCGGTGGCGCTGGCAGCACTCGACCCAGCCGACCTACCTCCCAGGCTCGTCGCCGAGCTCGCCGACGCAGAGGCGCGTGTGCTGATCGCACGACGATTCCACAACGACGCGGTACGCGACACTCTCGCACTCCGCACCACTGCGCCCGTTCGGCTGCTTCACCTCGGTGGAACCGCCCAGTTGCCCACCTATTTCGAGATCGCTGAGCGTTCGGCATCCGAGACGTTCGGACACGAGGGACGCGCTGTTCAGCGCACCTCCTCGCGTGTCGTCCTCCTCGATGAGCGAGGCCGAGTATTGCTGCTGCGCGGCCACGATCCCGCCGTTCCCGATGTCTACTTTTGGTTCACTATCGGCGGTGCCGTGGAATCGGGTGAGAATCTGCGGGAAGCAGCAGTGCGGGAAGTGCGCGAAGAAACAGGCCTGACAGTTGCCGCAGCTGATCTGAAGGGCCCACTGTGGAGACGGGTGGCGACCTTCCCGTTCAACGGGACGCTGCTGCGTTCCGAGGAACTCTTCTTCGCATACCGCACTCAGGAGTTCGAGCCCGAACACGCCGGGTTCTCCGATCTGGAACGTCGCACGGTGACCGGGTATCGGTGGTGCACAGAAGCCGACATCCGATCCCTCGCCTCGACCGGGGAAACCGTGTACCCACAGGATCTGGCGGAGTTGCTCGACGAAGTGAACATCGTGCTGGCCCGACGCGTCGAGCCGGACGTGCGCGCTATCCGCTGAGGGGTCCAGCACCCTCGCACTGGCTATGGGAACAAGCACCAGTTCGGCCTATTATCGAGCGCGCTCCAAACGAGCCAGACTGTCCCCACACCTCAGGAGTTCGCTGTGACCAGCCCCATCGTGCCCGCATCCACTGCTTCCGATACCAGCACGGCTTCCGACAACAGTGGTGCCTCCGGAAGAGGAACAGCTCGGGTCAAGCGCGGCATGGCCGAGATGCTCAAGGGCGGCGTGATCATGGATGTGGTCACCGCCGATCAGGCGAAGATCGCCGAGGACGCGGGCGCCGTCGCCGTCATGGCACTCGAACGGGTCCCCGCAGACATCCGCGCCCAAGGCGGAGTATCGCGGATGAGCGATCCGGACATGATCGACAGCATCATCGCCGCGGTATCCATCCCGGTCATGGCCAAGGCTCGCATCGGTCACTTCGTCGAGGCCCAGATCCTGCAGAGCCTCGGTGTCGACTACGTGGACGAGTCGGAGGTGCTGACACCGGCCGACTACGCCAACCACATCGACAAGTGGAACTTCACCGTTCCGTTCGTGTGCGGTGCCACCAACCTCGGCGAGGCATTGCGTCGAATCACCGAGGGCGCCGCGATGATCAGATCGAAGGGTGAGGCAGGAACGGGCGACGTCTCGAACGCGACCACCCACATGCGCAAGATCCGCGACGAAATTCGCCGTCTGACCTCGCTCCCCGAAGACGAGTTGTACGTCGCCGCCAAAGAACTTCAGGCACCGTACGACCTCGTTGTCGAGGTTGCTCGCGCCGGCAAGCTTCCGGTCACGTTGTTCACCGCGGGCGGCATCGCGACTCCGGCAGACGCAGCGATGATGATGCAACTCGGTGCCGAAGGCGTCTTCGTCGGATCCGGAATCTTCAAGTCCGGCAACCCGAAGGAACGCGCCGAGGCCATCGTGAAGGCGACGACGTTCCACGACGATCCCGACGTGCTCGCGAAGATCTCCCGCGGGCTCGGCGAGGCAATGGTCGGTATCAACGTCGACGATCTCCCCGTCGGTCACCGGCTGGCCGAGCGCGGTTGGTGACTCGTCGACTCATCCGCGGGTGAGCAGAGCAGGTTTGTCCGGGTGGTCCCACCGAACGGTGAAGTCGGGTTCGAACTCGGTGTCGGCGTAATAGGTGAGAATCGGCGGGATCGTCCAACTGGCCTCGACCGGTGTTCTTCTGCGGAGCGCGCCCTCGCTCAGCTTCAGGTGCACGGTCACCGCGGCGTCGTCGATTCGGCCCAGGATCGTCGGGCCCGCGATGACGAGTACTTGGTCCGGTGCTGCATCGACGAGTCGGGCGCGCGCTGAGCGATCGGTCGCTTCGTCCCAGAGCCTGGGAAGAAAGCGGCCTCGGCCACCGGCGCGCAGAGGCGCCACCACTTCGCGGTCGACGGCGTCGAAGTCGAACCACGCTGTCCGGTAGGTCAGTTCGTCGTTCTTGGAATACTCGAATCGCAGTGACGCAGGACGAACATAGTCGTGAAGGTCGATTACCTCACAAGAACGTCCGGAGGATCGAATTCGCTCGCGGATCCGGTGAGCGAAGGCGACGGGCTCGGCGGCGTCCGCACCGTCGACCACACCGATTGTCCGACGGCCGAGTGGAATTCGATCGCAGATCCTCTCCACGAGGAGGTCGGGAAATATCGGTGCAGCGGCCGCAGAATGGTGGTGGGGCACCAGCCCATCTTGCCTGTCGACTGGCTTGTTAGCCTTCACCAGCAGTGACAAGAAAGGTGACCAATGGCCAGTATCGAGGACATTCTCGAACTCGAGCGCATAGAGAACGACATCTTTCGTGGTCGGACGTTCCCGAGTCTGTTGCAACGGACGTTCGGCGGCCAAGTCGCCGGCCAAGCTTTGGCATCCGCCGTCAACACCGTCGACGAGCAGTATCGTGTTCATTCGCTGCACGGCTATTTCATCCGGCCCGGCAATCCGACCGAACCGACGGTCTACATGGTCGAGCGTATCCGCGACGGACGTTCGTTCTGTACTCGCCGAGTGACCGGCATCCAGGACGGCAAGGCGATCTTCACCATGTCCGCGTCGTTCCACGTCGACGATGATGGAATATCGCATCAGGACACGATGCCTCGCGTCGTGGAACCCGAATCCCTGCCTGATCCACGCGATCTTCCCAACTTCGACAATTCGTTCTACGAAGAGTGGAAGGAGTGGGACATTCGCAGGATCCCGGACGATCAGACCGAGAAGCACGCGAGTCTCGCCGCGCAGCAACGAGTGTGGTTCCGGTACCGGGATCTTCTTCCGGACAGCCAGGTGTTCCACGTGTGCACACTCGCGTACATGTCGGACATGACGCTGATCGGTTCGGCAAAGGTTCCCCATCGCGATGTCGTCACGCAGACGGCGTCGCTCGATCATGCGCTGTGGTTCCTGCGGCCCTTCCGCGCAGACGAGTGGTTGCTGTACGACCAGACGTCGCCGTCCGCCGATTTCGGTCGAGCGCTTGCACAGGGACGGATCTTCGACAGGCAGGGTCGAATGGTCGCCGCAGTCGTGCAAGAAGGACTCATGCGCATCGAGCGCGACACGTCGAAGACGATCACCGATCCGTTCGTGCCCAAATGAGTGGCCCGACCATCGGCGTACTTGCGTTGCAGGGTGACGTCCGCGAGCATCTGGACGCGCTGTCGGCGAGTGGCGCGACTGGCATCACCGTGCGACGCCCCTCCGAACTGGACGCAGTCGACGGAATCGTCATCCCCGGAGGGGAGTCCACCACCATGAGCAATCTGCTATCGGTATTCGATCTGCTCGAGCCGCTGCGCGCGCGGTTGAAGGACGGACTACCGGCCTACGGTTCGTGCGCGGGCATGATTCTGCTCGCCACCGAGGTGCTCGACACCCGGCCGGACGCGCAGCATCTCGATGGGCTCGACATCACCGTCCGTCGCAACGCCTTCGGTCGTCAGGTCGACTCGTTCGAAACAGATCTCGAGTTCGTCGGCATCGACGGTGATGCTGTGCGAGCAGTGTTCATTCGTGCGCCATGGGTGGAACGAGTCGGAGACGATGTCGAGGTGCTCGCCGTTGTTCCCGACGGCCCCGCGGCAGGCAAGGTCGTTGCCGTCAGGCAGGGCGTGGTCATGGCCACGAGTTTCCATCCCGAGGTGACCGGTGATCGACGTGTTCATCAGCAGTTCGTGAACCTGGTTCGGGCGGCGTAGCGCCTCGATTCCGAGACCGGCCGAGCCATCTGGAGTCGACCACCGCCACGCACGCGTAAACTACGAACACTTGTTGTATGTACGAAAGGGGCTCCATCGCATGAGCGGCCACTCCAAATGGGCCACCACCAAGCACAAGAAGGCGGTGATCGACGCCAGACGCGGCAAGTCGTTCGCCAAGCTCATCAAGAACATCGAGGTGGCGGCACGTACCGGTGGTGGCGATCCGACGGGCAATCCGACGTTGTTCGACGCCATTCAGAAGGCGAAGAAGACCTCGGTGCCCATCGACAACATCGAGCGGGCCCGCAAGCGAGGCGCCGGTGAAGAAACCGGTGGCGCCGACTGGCAGACGATCATGTACGAGGGCTACGGACCCAACGGCGTGGCAGTACTCATCGAGTGTCTGACGGACAACCGCAATCGGGCAGCCGGTGAAGTACGCGTTGCGATGACCCGCAACGGCGGCAACATGGCCGATCCTGGATCGGTGTCCTACCTGTTCTCGCGCAAGGGACTGGTCACTCTGGAGAAGAACGGCCAGAGCGAGGACGACGTCCTGATGGCAGTGCTCGACGCCGGTGCCGAGGAGATCACCGACAACGGTGACACCTTCGAGATCGTCAGCGAGCCCACCGATCTCGTCGCAGTGCGTTCGGCGCTGCAGGAGGCGGGCATCGATTACGACTCCGCCGAGGCGAGCTTCCAGGCCTCGGTCAGCGTCCCTGTCGACGCAGACGGTGCGCGCAAGGTGTTCAAGCTCATCGACGCTCTCGAAGACAGCGACGACGTGCAGAACGTGTACTCCAATGTCGAACTGTCCGATGAGGTACTGGCCGAGCTCGAAGAAGACTGACGCCGATCCGTCGAGCGGGTGTCGCAGCCGCGCGCTGCGGTAGTCCTCCGCTACGCTATCGAACAACAGTTCGTAAGCGGAAGGTGGCAACAGTGCGCGTCATGGGCGTCGACCCCGGCTTGACCCGGTGTGGGTTGAGTTTGATCGAGGGCGGGGCAGGGCGCAGCGTCATCGCTCTCGATGTCGACGTGGTTCGAACGCCCGCCGACATGGACCTCGCGCAACGGTTGTTGCGGATCGCGGAGGCAGCGGAGTACTGGCTGGATACCCACCGGCCGGATGTAGTTGCCATCGAACGCGTCTTCGCTCAGCACAATGTTCGAACCGCGATGGGAACCGCACAAGCGGGTGGTGTCATCGCCCTTGCGGCGGCCCGCCGGGGGATCGACGTGTGC
>NZ_LVCV01000364.1 GCF_001647195.1 Rhodococcus sp. EPR-157
TCTGGGTTTGCAGACGGCGCCCACTCCTGCGGACGCGGCCGACGCCCTGGCCCTGGGGATCTGCCATTGCTGGCGGGCTCCCATGATCGCCAGAATGGCTCAGGCCGAGGCGATGGCCGCGGAACAGAAGCGGAAGTACGAGGCTCGTCTGGCCGAGGAGCGCAAGTCCAGGGCAGCTGCAGCGAAGAAGCTCGGCAGCGCCACCAAGATCAAGGCCAAGAAAGAGGCGGGCGCCCGATGATTGCGTCGATTCGCGGGGAAGTCCTCGAGATCGCCCTCGACCATGCGGTTCTCGAGGCGTCGGGAGTGGGTTACCGGGTCAATGCGACACCCGCGACGCTCGGAACACTCGCCCGCGGGTCGGAGTCGAGGCTACTGACGACGATGATCGTGCGCGAGGACTCGATGACGCTGTACGGGTTC
Organism: Rhodococcus sp. EPR-157; assembly: GCF_001647195.1. Taxonomy (GTDB): domain Bacteria; phylum Actinomycetota; class Actinomycetes; order Mycobacteriales; family Mycobacteriaceae; genus Rhodococcoides. The sequence continues at coordinate 424 of NZ_LVCV01000364.1, forward strand.
GAGGACAGCGAGTCGAGGGACCTGTTCTCGTTGCTGCTGACGGTGTCCGGCGTCGGTCCGCGAATCGCGATGGCGACGCTGGCAGTGCTCGATCCACACTCGCTGCGCACTGCCCTCGCGGACAGCAACATCACCGCCCTGACGCGAGTGCCCGGCATCGGTAAGCGCGGAGCCGAGCGCATGATCGTCGAGCTCAGAGACAAGGTAGACGCAATCGTCGGCGGATCAGGCGCGACATCGCTTCCATCGGGTTCGACCGGTGGGAACCCGGTTCGCGACCAGATCGTCGAAGCGCTCACCGGTCTCGGCTTCCCGCTGAAGCAGGCCGAGGATGCCACCGATGCGGTTCTGGCCGCGCAACCGGACGCGACCACCTCGGCAGCGTTGCGGTCGGCTCTCGCTTCCCTGGGTAAGAGCAAGTGAGCGACGCCGCAGAGTTCGAGGAGTCGCAGGTGAGCGCCGAGATCATCTCGGACGACGGCGACGTCGAAACGAGTCTGCGGCCGAAGTCGTTGACCGACTTCATCGGGCAACCCCGAGTGCGAGAGCAACTCCAGCTTGTCCTGACCGGAGCCAAGCTGCGGGGCAGCACGCCCGATCACATCCTTATGTCCGGTCCGCCTGGCCTAGGCAAGACGTCGATGGCCATGATCATTGCCCAGGAACTCAATACGTCGCTACGGCTCACATCGGGACCCGCCCTCGAACGGGCCGGTGACCTCGCCGCGATGCTGAGCAATCTCGTCGAGGGTGATGTGCTTTTCATCGACGAGATCCATCGAATCGCACGCCCGGCGGAGGAAATGCTCTACCTGGCCATGGAGGACTTTCGGGTCGACGTGGTCGTTGGGAAGGGCCCGGGCGCGACGTCGATCCCGCTCGAGGTCGCGCCCTTCACCCTCGTCGGAGCCACCACCAGATCCGGCGCCCTCACCGGGCCATTGCGTGATCGCTTCGGATTCGTCGCGCACATGGATTTCTACGAGCCCGAGGAGCTGGAGAAGATCTTGCTGCGATCGGCCGGGATACTCGGCGTTCCCATCGACAAGGAAGGCTGCGCCGAGATCGCCGGACGGTCGCGTGGCACCCCTCGGATCGCTAACCGTCTGCTTCGCAGAGTCCGCGACTACGCCGAGGTTCGCGGCGACGGAACGGTCACGAAGCAGACCGCGCAGGAAGCCCTCGTGGTCTACGACGTGGATCAACTCGGTCTCGACCGCCTCGACCGCGCCGTTCTCAGTGCCTTGATCAGAAGCTTCGGTGGAGGACCGGTCGGAGTGTCGACTCTCGCTGTGGCGGTCGGCGAAGAACCGGCGACCGTGGAGGAAGTCTGCGAACCGTTTCTCGTGCGCGCGGGGATGGTCGCACGAACGCCGCGCGGGCGTGTCGCCACAGCGGCGGCGTGGACTCACCTCGGTCTCGTTCCGCCGCCGGACCTTGCGATCGGTGGCATTTCTGTGCGAACCAACGAGGCTCAGCAGGGCTTATTCGAATAATCTGCTGATAAACAGCGGGAGCCGGACAGATCACCGGTGAGCTAGTGGCACACTAGGACGAACGCGCGGCACTTCTTCATTGCCGAGACGACACGCCAACCGAGACGATTTTAGGACTGACGTACAAGATGGAACTGCTATTTCCGCTGCTGATCGTGGCACTGCTCGTACCGATGTTTCTCAATGTCCGCAAACAGAAGAGGGTCCTTGCCGACACTCAGGCGTTGCAGGACTCCTTGAAGGTCGGCGACGAGGTCGTGACGACCGCTGGACTGTATGCCCGCGTAGTGCTGGTAGAAGAGGACACCATCGACCTCGAGGTCGCGGACGGAATCATCACCACGTGGTCGCGCGCCGTGGTGCGTGAGGTCCTTCCCGCCGACATCGACGAGTCGACCGACGCCGACCAGTTCGTTGCACCGGACGACCTGTCGGGTGTCGAGGGTGCCGGACCGTCGCTGGAGAAGAAGAGCACTACAGAGCCTGTCGCCGACGAGACGGTCGAGCAGAGCGCGCGTCGCCTAGACAAAGAGTGACCGAAAGATGACCGCAACCGCTGTCGGACACGTTCCGGCAGCGGTTTCGCGTGCGGGGACCAGGGTGTCCGTTTTTCCCTGATCGGCGCACCGAAGTCTTTCGTGATCGTCAACCGCCGTCACCATCGTCAATTGCCAAGAGGAGAATCACAGACCGTGGCAACTTCAAGCGGATCGGTGCATCCATCCCGCTATCTCGCCGTGTTCGGCGTCCTGATGGCCGTTGTGTATGCATTGGTCTTCTTCACCGGAGACAAGTCGCCCACGCCCAAGCTGGGCATCGATCTCGAGGGCGGCACCCGCGTCACGCTGACCGCGCGTACACCGGACGGCAGTTCACCGAGCCGGGAGAGTCTGGCGCAGGCGCAGCAGATCATCACCACCCGCGTCGATGGTCTCGGTGTCGCGGGGTCCGAGGTGCTCATCGACGGTGAGAATCTCGTCATCACGGTGCCCGGCGACGACAGCTCGCAGGCGCGCACACTCGGTCAGACCGCCCGCCTGTTCATTCGGCCGGTCATTCAGGCCACCCAGCCCGCAGCGGGCGCCCCCGCTGGTGAGGCCCCCGCAGCGGAAGTTCCAGCAGCTGAGACACCCGCACCGGCAGGTGACGCAGTTCCGCAGGGTCGTCCGTTCCCGGCCCAGGACCCCAGCACGATCGAGCCGGCACCAGCGGCAGACGAGCCCGCTGCGGAGCAGCCGGGAACCGACGCCGAACAGACGGCCGACGAGATTACCGAAGCGAAGGCGCTGCGGCAGAGCGAGGACCAGCAGGTTCAGCAGGCCGCACTTGCGACCATCGACTGCAACGCTCCGGACCCGCTGCAAGGTAACGACGATCCGGCGCTCCCTCTGGTGGCGTGCTCTACCGACGGCACCGCGGTCTATCTGCTCGGCCCGAGCATCATCGACGGCCAGCAGATTTCGGACGCGACCTCGGGATTCAACACGCAGCAATCCCGCCACGAGGTGAGCCTGAGTTTCGATTCCGAGGGCAGCAACACCTGGGCGAAGTTCACCGCGGAGAACATCGGTAGCCAGGCTGCGTTCACGCTGGACTCGAAGGTCGTCAGTGCACCGCAAATTCAGGGTGCGACGCCTGCGGGCAGCGCAACGTCCATCACCGGTCAGTTCACGGCCCAGGGTGCGTCCGAGTTGGCGAACACGCTGAAGTACGGCTCGCTGCCGTTGTCGTTCGCGTCCTCGGAAGCCGAAACGGTGTCCGCGACCCTCGGCCTCGCCTCGCTCGACGCGGGACTGCTCGCCGGCGCAATCGGCCTGGCTCTGGTACTTCTGTACTGCCTTGCGTATTACCGCGCACTCGGCTTCCTGACCGCGCTGTCGCTGATCCTAGCCGGCGCGATGGTGTACGGCATCCTGGTGCTGCTCGGGCGGTGGATCAACTTCACGCTCGACCTGGCAGGCATCGCCGGACTGATCATCGGTATCGGTATGACCGCGGACTCCTTCGTCGTGTTCTTCGAACGCATCAAAGACGAGATCCGCGAAGGCAGAAGCTTCCGATCGGCAGTTCCGCGCGGGTGGACGCGCGCGCGTAAGACGATCCTGTCCGGAAACGCCGTCAGCTTCATCGCCGCCGTCGTGCTCTACGTTCTGGCCGTCGGCCAGGTGCAGGGCTTCGCGTTCACCCTCGGTCTGACCACGGTCCTCGACGTTGTCGTGGTGTTCCTGGTGACCTGGCCTCTCGTCCACCTCGCGTCGAAATCGAAGTTCTGGTCGAAACCCGGGGTGAACGGACTGGGAGCCGTCGCGCAGATCGCGCAGGAGCGCAAACGCGCCGCCGCGCGCACGATGGCACGCAAAGCAGCAGCCGATGCACCGACGACGGGGGCCTGAGATGTCCGATTCTTCACAGAAGTCCACCGGCACCGGTTCTACCTTGCTCGAGGACTCAGGGGTCGACCAAAGCGCACAGCCGACGCGTAGTTGGCTTTCGCGGCTGTACACCGGAACCGGTGCCTTCGAGGTCGTGGGTCGCAGGCGGTTCTACTACACGCTGACCGGCGTGATCGTGCTGATCTGCCTCCTGAGCATGGTTGTTCGCGGATTCACGCTCGGTATCGACTTCGAGGGCGGTACCAAGATTCAGGTACCGGCAGACGGCAGCATCACGTCCGAGCAGGTCGAGACGGTGTTCACAGACACCCTCGGTTTCGGTCCGGAGGCGGTTCAGACTGTCGGTTCGGGCGCTGCGGCGACCGTTCAGGTGAGATCCGAAGCGCTCGAGGCCAATCAGGTGGATCAGGTCCGAAACGCACTGTTCGAGACCTTCCAACCGGTCGACAGCACCGGAACACCCTCGCCGAACGCCATCAGTTTCTCCGACGTCAGCGAGACCTGGGGCGGTCAGATCACCCAGAAGGCTTTGATCGCTCTACTGGTGTTCCTGGTGATCGTGAGTATCTACATCGCGATTCGCTACGAACGTGACATGGCGATCGCCGCGCTTGCTGCGTTGTTCTTCGACCTCATAGTGACCGCCGGTGTCTATTCGCTTGTCGGGTTCGAGGTCACACCTGCAACGGTCATCGGGTTGTTGACTATTCTCGGCTTCTCGCTGTACGACTCGGTGATCGTCTTCGACAAAGTCGAGGAGAACACTCGCGGAATTCTGCATCTGCATCGAAAGACCTTTGCCGAGCAGGCGAACCTCGCCGTCAACCAGACTCTGATGCGCTCGATCAACACCACTGTCATCGGAGTTCTTCCCGTTCTCGCACTCATGGTCGTCGCGGTCTGGCTTCTCGGTGTCGGAACGTTGAAGGACCTGGCGCTGGTCCAGCTGGTAGGCATGATCGTCGGCGCATATTCGTCGATCTTCTTCGCGACCCCACTCCTTGTCACCATCAAGGAAAAATGGGGACCGGTCTCCGTGCACACCAAGAAGGTTCTTGCCAAGCGCGCAGAAGCCGCCAACAGAGCAGGGTCGACGGGTCTGGTCACCGCAGGCTCCGGCGTCGCAGCCGACGCGCCCGTCACACCGCGGGTGGGTTCGCGGCCGACCGGGAAGCGCACCAAGAAGAGGCGTTGATGAACGTTTCAGTCGTGAGGTCGCGAGCGACGGCAGCTGCAGTGGCTGCCGGCGTCGCTGCCGGCGCCCTCGTGGGGTGCTCGTCGTCGGACGACCAGGTTCCGTCCATCGGATACGCAGTGGACAACACCCTGACCACGTACAACGCGCAGACCGTGGACGGCGCGGCATCGGGTGCCAGGCAAGCGTTCCCGCGCGTGCAGACGGGCTTCAGCTACCTGGGTCCAGAAGGAGAAGCGCTGTCCGACAACGACATCGGCGGGGTTGCAGTCGTTCCGGCAGACGTTCTGACGGTCAGCTACACCATCGCTCCGCAGGCCACGTACTCCGACGGTGTTCCGATGACATGCGACGATCTCGTTCTCACGTGGGCAGCGAACAGTGGCAGATTCGTTGCAGGCGAGAACGATCTTCCGATGTTCGATTCGGCCTCGAGTGCTGGGTACTCGGATATCGACCGAGTCGACTGCGTATCAGGAAGCAAGGAAGCCACGGTCGTCTTCCGTGCGGGTCGTAGCTACGAAGGATGGCGGAGTTTGTTCGGTGCCACCGAACTGCTCCCCGCGCACGTAGTCGCCCGGGTTGCTGGTGTACCCAACGTTGTCGATCCGATTCAGACGTCAGACCTTGCCGCGGTCGGTCGTATCGCGGACTTCTGGAACGTCGGCTGGACGCTCACACCCGGGCAGGTGGATACGTCGCTGCTGCCGTCGAATGGGCCCTACAAGGTCGATTCCTACACCCAGGACAGCGGACTCGTTCTCGTAGCGAACGACAAGTGGTGGGGTGTACCACCCGAGACCGAGCGGATCGTCGTGTGGCCCAAAGGGACCGACGTGCAGGCCCAGGTGGACGCCGGTGACCTCGAAGTCGTCGACCACGGCGCCGGTGGAACGATGCCGGCTGATGGATTCGAGCGCACCGACTATCCGTCACACGGCGTCGAGCAGCTGACACTCGCCACCAGCGGCGCATTGGCTCCCTCAGCGGCACGACGAGCCCTCGCGCTCTGCGTACCGAGGACGCAGCTGTTCGAAGCAGCTGGTCATCCCGGCTTCGACGAGGCCGCCGGAATCGGCTCCGGCGTTGTCGATTCCCGACTCGTCCAACCGAACACACTGCTGTACGGACCGGTTGCAGGCACAGCCGACGGCCGGTATCGCGCACCCGACACCGGTGCATCCGCTGCAGAGCTGAACGGCGCGGGCCTCGACGGAATCACCATCAGGATCGGCTATCTCGCCCCCGACCCGAGACGGTCGGAGATCGTCGCCGACATCGCTGCCGCGTGTGCCCCCGCCGGTGTCGTCGTCGAGGATGCCAGTTCGCCAGAGTTCGCTCCCAGTGCACTGCGAGCAGGTGCCGTCGACGCGGTACTCGGCTCGACCGCCTCGGCATCGGGGCCCGCTGGTGCGGTGTCGGACGAAGCCGCTCGCTACAGCCTGCGCAGCGGGGTCGGCAGCAATGTCGGGGGATACGTCAACGGCCGGATCGATGCCATCGTCGACCGACTCGCCGTCGAGACCGACGACGCCTCTGCGCTGTCCCTTGCCACCGAGGGCGAGCGGATCTTGTGGAACGACATGCCGTCGTTGCCGTTGTTCAACCAGCCTCGCAGTATGGCCGCGGCCGATGGAATGAGCAACGTCGTGGTGAATCCGACGGTCTCGGGTGCCGGATGGAATATGGATCGGTGGATACTTCACCGGTGAGCACCCAATTCTCTTCGCCCGAATCCGGTCTCGTCGCGGCCGCCACCGGCAATATCGATCGGCTCGTTCGGTGGGCAGACGATTTCCCCGTCGTCGGCGTTCGGTTCGCGGATCTGACGCCGGTGTTCGCCGATTCGGACGGACTGTCTTCGGTCGTCGCTGCGTTGGCGACCGCAGGATCGGGAGCCGACCTCGTAGCAGGTATCGATGCGCGGGGCTTTCTGTTGGGCGCGGGCGTTGCGCTTACTCTCGGTACCGGCGTCCTGGCAGTGCGCAAGGCCGGAAAGTTGCCGCCCCCGGTCATCTCGCAGAGCTATCAACTCGAGTACGGCTCCGCCGAGCTGCAGATTCCGGAGGCCGTCGACGTGTCCGGGCGCAAAGTGTTGGTCATCGACGACGTACTGGCCACCGGCGGCACTGTCGCAGCCACAGTCGAACTGCTCCGCTCTCGCGGCGCGGAAATAGTCGGAGCTGCGGTTGCTCTCGAGATATCGGCACTCGGCGGTCGGGACAAGTGTGTGGGCTACCCGCTCGTCTGCCTCCGGCAGGTATGAGGACTAAAGTTGATCACTACTGCATTCGACGGCGGCGCGTGAGCCACGAGTGCAGCCAACGCGGCAGGAGGCGATCACTGTGACTCGTTACGTCGACCAACCCTTGCCTGATCGACCCTCGTCGGATACCGAGGCCGTCGTCACGACCGAAGCGACAGTGGAACCGGTTCCTCAATCAGAGAGCCGGAGCGCGATGTCCGCGGTTCCGACCTCCGCGTCACGCCGCGTTCGAGCCCGTCTGGCCAGGCGAATCACTGCAGGCCGCAATGCCGCGGTCAAACCGGTGCTGGAACCGTTGGTCAGCCTGCATCGCGAGTTGTACCCCAAGGCGGATCTAGCTCTGCTGCAGCGCGCGTACGACGTCGCGGACGAGCGGCATGCCACCCAGATGCGGAAGTCGGGCGACCCGTACATCACGCACCCACTTGCGGTGGCCAACATCCTCGCCGAGCTCGGCATGGACACCACGACGCCCGTTGC
>NZ_LVCV01000365.1 GCF_001647195.1 Rhodococcus sp. EPR-157
TGAGGGCGTGTTCTCGGGCCTTCGGCCCAGTGGCACGGTTGAGTGCACTGCAGTGCACTCAACCGTGCCACTGGGGGGCGGAGCCCCCTAGATTCGGCTGGCTTCCTGCTGGATTTCGGACTCGCGCATCTCGGTCTCTCGTCGCAGCTCACGCCGTCGTCGCGCAGCCTCGAACCGCTGTCGACCGACAGCGGTGTCCGGTATCAGCGGCGGGAGTTCCAGCGGCTTACCGTCGTCGCCGACGGCTACCATCGTGAAGTAGCAACTGTTGGTGTGTCGAGTTTCTCCGCGCTGGATGTTCTCGGTTTCGACGCGAATCCCGACCTCCATCGACGTTCGCCCGGTGTAGTTGACCGAGGCCGAGAACGTGACGAGTTCGCCCACATGGATCGGTTCACGGAACACGACCCGGTCCACCGACAGTGTCACGACGTATGCCCCGGCATATCGGCTGGCGCATGCGTACGCGACTTGGTCGAGGAACTTCAGAATCGTCCCGCCGTGTACGTTCCCGGAGAAGTTGGCCATGTCCGGCGTCATGAGCACGGTCATGAAGAGC
>NZ_LVCV01000366.1 GCF_001647195.1 Rhodococcus sp. EPR-157
ACCTGGTCGACGGCGTGACCAAACTCGACAAAGTCGTGCTCGGCACAGCTGCCGAGGGCGAGACCATCCGCAAGATGATCATCGCGATGGCCCGGGATCCGCGGGTCCTGGTCATCAAAGTCGCCGATCGTCTGCACAACATGCGCACGATGCGGTTCCTGCCACCGGAAAAGCAGGCGCGGAAAGCGAAGGAAACCCTCGAGGTCATCGCTCCGCTCGCGCATCGCCTCGGTATGGCGACGGTCAAGTGGGAGCTCGAGGACCTCGCGTTCGCGATTCTGCATCCCAAGAAGTACGACGAGATCGTTCGCCTGGTCGCGGACCGTGCGCCGTCCCGCGACACCTACCTGGAGAAGGTCAGGGCGGAGATCAACGCATCTCTGTCGGCGTCGCGGATCAGTGCTGTGGTGGAGGGCAGGCCGAAGCACTACTGGTCGATCTACCAGAAGATGATCGTCAAGGGTCGCGACTTCGACGACATTCACGATCTCGTCGGAGTTCGGATTCTCTGTGATGAGATACGCGACTGCTATGCAGCGGTCGGCGTCGTGCACTCGTTGTGGCAGCCGATGGCGGGCCGGTTCAAGGACTACATCGCCCAACCCCGGTACGGGGTCTACCAGTCGTTGCACACCACCGTCGTCGGGCCGGAGGGCAAACCTCTCGAGGTCCAGATTCGGACGAGGGACATGCACCGAACCGCGGAGTTCGGCATCGCAGCGCACTGGCGATACAAGGAAACCCGCGGCAAGCACGGTAGTGACAATGCCGAAGTCGACGACATGGCGTGGATGCGTCAGCTGCTCGACTGGCAGCGTGAGGCCGCAGATCCAGGTGAATTCCTCGAGTCGTTGCGCTACGACCTCGCAGTGAAGGAAATCTTCGTCTTCACCCCCAAAGGCGACGTCGTGACGCTGCCTGCAGGTTCATGTCCCGTCGACTTCGCGTGTGCCGTCCACACCGAGGTCGGGCACCGTTGTATCGGTGCCCGGGTCAACGGCAGACTCGTTGCGCTGGAACGGACTCTGGACAACGGCGAAGTCGTCGAGGTCTTCACCTCCAAAGCGGTCACCGCGGGTCCGAGCCGTGACTGGCAGGGATTCGTCGCCTCTCCGCGGGCGAAGACGAAGATCCGCCAGTGGTTCGCCAAAGAACGGCGTGAGGAAGCGCTCGAAGCAGGCAAGGATGCCATCGCGAAAGAGGTGCGGCGCGGCGGGCTTCCACTGCAGCGGCTGATGAACGCCGAGTCGATGTCCACCATTGCTCACGAACTGCGCTACGTCGACGTGTCGGCGTTGTACACCGCGGTAGGCGAGAGTCATGTGTCGGCGCAGCACGTCGTACAGCGGTTGGTAGCCCACCTCGGTGGCGTCGGAGACGTCGAAGAGGAACTGGCGGAGCGGTCGACACCGTCGACGATCCCGATGCGTCCTCGCCAGGTCGGAGATGCGGGCGTCCTCGTCTCGGGAATGGAGGGCGTTGTCGCGAAGCTCGCCAAGTGCTGCACGCCGGTGCCAGGGGACGAGATACTCGGCTTCGTGACGCGCGGGGGATCGGTCAGCGTGCACCGGACGGACTGCACCAACGCCAAGTCGCTGGGCGAGCAGTCGGAACGGTTCGTCGACGTGGAGTGGGCGCCGTCGTCATCGTCGGTGTTCCTGGTGGCTATTCAGATCGAGGCCCTGGATCGGCATCGGTTGTTGTCGGACGTCACCAAGGCGTTGGCCGACGAGAAGGTCAATATTCTGTCCGCCTCGGTCGCGACGTCGGGTGATCGTGTGGCGATCAGCAAGTTCACGTTCGAGATGGGCGATCCCAAGCATCTGGGCCACGTTCTCAACGTCGTCCGCAACGTCGAGGGCGTCTACGACGTATATCGACTCACATCAGCCGCATAGGGCGGCTCCGCCGCCAGTGGCACGGTTGAGTGCACTCCCGTGCGCTCAACCGTGCCACTACGGTGTAGCCGTTACGTCGTCGCGACGCTCTGGAGTGTGACCTCCGCGTTCGGCGGTCCATCGTTGCCCGGTGTCGATACACCGGCCGCGGCGACGGCGTCGAGGGTCGCCAAGCCCGCATCGTCGATCGTGCCGAACACCGTGTACTGCGGTGGGAGCACCGAGTCCTCGTAGACCAGGAAGAACTGACTGCCGTTCGTGTCCGGTCCGGCGTTGGCCATCGCGACGGTGCCGCGTGGGTAGACGACCGGGTCGGATGCCGCGGGATCGCCGACGGGATATGCAGTGGTCGGGTACTCGTTCGCGAATTCGTATCCCGGACCGCGATTGCCCTGGCCGGACGGATCGCCGCACTGAAGAACCTCGAGGCCCTCGGTGGTGGTCAGACGGTGGCAGATCGTGTCGTCGAAGTAGCCCTGCGATGCGAGCGAGGTGAAACTGTTGACCGTGCACGGGGCCTCGGCGCGATCGAGCGTCAGTCCGATCGGACCCTGGCTGGTCGTGATTGCCACGTCGACCGTTCCGACCGTCGACACGCCGTCGTTTGCAGGCGCTGTGTTGTCCCTGATCGCGGGCGTGGCCTCCGGGTACTCACACGTCGTGGACGATGCGTCGGGTTCGGGAACCGGTGGGAGGACACCGAACTGGCTCATATCGAGCGGCGGCTGCGTCGTGGTCGGCGCCGCGCTGGTCGTGGACTGTGTAGTACTTGTCGTCGCAGTCTCCGACGCGGTGGAAGAACAGCCGGCGACGAGGAAGACTGCGGCTCCTGCCGCTGCGAGCAGTGTTGTGATCCGCATCAGAAGTCGCTCACCATGCTGGTGATGTCCACCGGGAGGGCAGGCTTGCCGTCCGATGCGCCGCCTTCGACGCCGCCTGCGGCAACCTTGTCCAAGGTTTCGAGTCCTGTCTCGTCGATGGTGCCGAACACCGTGTACGCCGGGGGCAGAGTCGAGTCGCCGTAGACGAGGAAGAACTGACTCCCGTTCGTCCCAGGCCCCGCATTGGCCATCGCAAGGGTGCCGCGGGGGTAGGAGATCGGCTCATCGGCAGCAGGGTCGCCTTCGGCGAACTGATCGGCCGGGAATTCGTCGGCGAATTGGTAGCCCGGACCACCCATGCCCGTTCCTGCAGGATCGCCGCATTGGAGAACCTGCAACCCGGCGCCGGTCGTCATTCGATGACAGGTGGTGCCGTCGAAGTAGCCCTGGTTGGCCAGCGAGACGAAGCTGTTCACGGTGCACGGCGACTGTGGGTTGTTCAGCGTGAGCCCGATGTTGCCCTGGGACGTCGCCATGCTGTAGCTCAAAGCCTCGTCGCTCGTCGGGATCGCGTCGGTGCGCGGAGGGGTGTTCTCCTTCGAGGCAGGCTGAGCGGATGCCGGGTATGCGCAGTCGACCGTTTCCGGTAGAGGCTCGGCGCGACCGTCGGCGATCAGAGTGTCACCGCTCGGCGTCTCGGATGCCGTCGTCTCCGGTTCGTCACTGCCGCGAGTGAGGGCGAAGACCACTGCAACGGCGCCGACCACGACGACGAGACCCAACACGGATCCGGCGATGGTCAGCTGTTTGCGCTTCTTCGCTCGCTCGGCTCGACGTTCGAGTTGTCGCTCGAGTTTTCGCTTCGCCGCCTCGCGCCGTTGCTCGTTGCTGGGCAATTGACGTGTCCTCCCGCTTGTGACGTTCACCGACTCGTTGATCGCCTCTGCGCCGGTCGGCGAGCCGGAACCGACCGTGAGTGAGTGTGCCATTACATCCTGAGAGCATTCTGACGGGCATCGGCCTTCGGCGCCCGTCCGGACACTGGCGACGTACAGGTGAACACCATGCAACTACTCTGTCGATGACCTTGCCGTACCGAATTAGGAGCTACTGCTGTGCTCGTCACCGGATTCCCGGCGGGAATGTTCCAGACCAACTGCTACGTGCTTGCTCACGATGGCGCGGACGAGTGTGTGGTGGTCGATCCGGGGCAGGACGCGACCGAGCCACTCTTTCGGTTCTTGAACGAGTCCGGTGTCACACCGGTCGCGGTTCTACTCACCCACGGACACCTCGACCACACATGGTCGGTGGCGCCGGTATGCGAAAAGTTCGGTATCCCCGCATACATTCACGCGGAGGACCGATACATGTTGTCCGACCCGATTCGGGGCACGGGACCGGCTTTGGCCGCACTGTTGGGCGACACCGAGTTCAACGAGCCCGACGACGTCGCGGAGTTGGTCGCCGGTTCTTCGCTCGACCTCGCCGGCATCACATTCGACGTCGTACACACACCTGGGCACACCCCGGGTTCGGTGGTGTTCACCGTCGATGTCGACACTCCGGACGGGACACTGGCAGTGGCGTTGACCGGGGACACCTTGTTCGCAGGCTCGATCGGACGCACCGACTTGCCCGGTGGGAACCACGAGCAACTGCTGCGTTCCATCGCGGACTCACTGCTGCCGCTCGCCGACGACACGGTCATCCTGCCCGGTCACGGCGGCCAAAGCACCATCGGCCAGGAACGTGCATCGAATCCCTTTCTCGTTGGACTCTCGGGTACCGAACAGGGAAAGCTGTGACCGTGAGCAAGCTGAGTACATTTTCTGCGCCCAAAGGCATTCCCGACTACGTTCCGCCGAACTCGGCGGAGTTCGTCGCCGTCCGCGAAGGACTTCTGGCCGCTGCCCGCAATGCGGGATACGGCCACATCGAGCTTCCGATC
>NZ_LVCV01000367.1 GCF_001647195.1 Rhodococcus sp. EPR-157
GCGACCGGTCGGTGACGCTTCGCCCCGAGGGCACTGCAGGCGTCATGCGCGCCGTGATCGAGCATGGGCTCGACCGTGGTGCGCTCCCGGTCAAACTCGCGTACGCGGGCCCGTTCTTCCGCTACGAGCGGCCACAAGCGGGCCGCTACCGTCAACTTCAGCAAGTGGGTGTCGAGGCTATCGGCGTCGACGATCCCGCGCTCGACGCGGAAGTGGTGGCAATCGCGGACACAGGCTTTCGAAGTCTCGGGCTGAGCGACTTCCGGCTCGAGATCACCTCCCTCGGTGACGACACCTGTCGGCCGCAGTACCGCCAACTCCTCCAGGATTTCTTGTTCGCCCTGCCGCTGGACCCGGAGACACGTACGCGCGCCGAGATCAACCCGCTACGTGTCCTCGACGACAAGCGTCCCGAGGTGCGCGAGATGACGGCGGATGCCCCGCTCATGCTGGACCACCTGTCGGAGACGGCGAAAGCGCACTTCGACGAGGTGATCGGTCACCTCGATGCGCTGCGAGTTCCGTACGTCGTGAATCCGCGGATGGTGCGCGGCCTCGACTACTACACCAAGACGACCTTCGAGTTCGTGCACGACGGTCTCGGCGCTCAGTCCGGTATCGGCGGCGGAGGACGGTACGACGGGTTGATGGCCCAGCTGGGTGGCCAGGAGCTGTCCGGCATCGGCTTCGGGCTCGGTGTGGACCGCACGATGCTGGCGCTGGCGGCGGAAGGCAAGTCCGCAGGAACGAGCGCTCGGTGCTCCGTGTTCGGGGTGCCACTGGGAAGCGATGCGAAGTCGAGAATCGTCGCGATCGCCGGGGCGCTGCGGGCCAAGGGAATCAGTGTCGACATGGCCTACGGGAACCGTGGCGTCAAGGGTGCGATGAAGGCTGCCGATCGTTCGGGTGCCCGATTCGCACTCGTGCTCGGAGACAAGGAGATTGCCGACGAAGTGGTCGTCGTCAAGGAATTGTCGACGGGGGAGCAGCGTGAGGTCCCGCTGGCGGAGGTCGTGTCGCACCTGGAGGTGAACCTTGCCGGCTGATGGTTCCGCTGGAGAGCGTGTCGAACTCGATCTCGTTCCGGTCGAGCTGATCGCACCGCGATTGAAGAAAGTTGCGATCGGGGCAGTCGTTGTCGGTGTAATAATCGCAGCGATTGCAAGCGTGTTCCTGCCCGTGGCAGTCGCCGTCGTTCTCGGCGTCGTCGTCGCCGTGCCGACGGCAGGTTCGGCGTGGATCGGGCTGAGGCGTCGAACGTGGTTGAGTGACAACAAGATACATGTTCGCGGCGGATTTCGGACCACGCATCTTTCGGTTGCCGGGCTGGTGTCCGCCGAGGTGCAGATCCGCACGGCGAGAATCGACCAGATCTCGCTGCGACTGTACGACGGAAGCGCGAAGGCGACCATCGCACTCGCGCTGTACACCAAGGGCGGCGGCCGCGAGTTGCCCATCCTGTCGCTTCGCAAACTTGCCGACGCCCTCTGGACCAGCGAGCTCGTGCCCGCCGCCGCAGTCGCATCGGTGTTGGTGGATCAGCTCAAGGCCGAGGCTCGGGATGCCGGCCTCGACGAGCGTCCGCTCTACCGCGCCGTCCAATTGGTGCGAGAAGCGGGACGAACACCTTTGGCCACGTTGACCGATCGTGAAGTCGCGGGCCTGACGAGCTAGCGGTTCATGTCACCAGGAATGCGTCGATCACGACGGCCTGTGCGGATCTCGATCCCGAGGTCACCACGAGTGCGCGATTGAGATACGTGAACCGGGGTGCTGACGTCGAGATGTCGAGGGTGCCTCGAAAGTAATAGGTGGCCGGGTCGACTTCCTCGGTCCCACTCAGAGACTCGATGACGTCCGCCGGGCCGAACTGAAAGCCTCGGTACGTCAGCGAAAGATAGCCCCCGTCAGCGAGTTCCAGAGTCAGCTCGGTGGTGAACTCGGTGCATTCGTCGGGACGCGTGATTCCCACTACGGACGACGATCCGGCCAGTGTGCCCTCGATGTCGGGGCCCGGTGCTGCGCCGCCGAGAATCGGTGTCACCACGCGTTCGCCTGCAGGAACGGTTCCGACATCGATAGGGACACCGAGGGTGAGTCCGAGTCGCAATATCGGTTCGAGGGTGGGTGCGATGGGGGCAGTCACGTGGGAGGTCTCCTTGGAAGTTCGGACTCTGCCCACACGCTATCGTGCGTCCGCTGCGCGCTCATCCTCGCGCCTTGACATGTTCTAGAACAGATGTTCGACTATGCGTATGCGATGGTCCGGTCAGACACTCGACGCCGCGGACGAGGGCGCGCTGCCCGGCCTGGAGCGCTCGGGTCTGGTTCGCAGCGTACAACCGCCGGAATTCGAGGGCATCACCTTCCACGAAGTGCTGTGCAAGAGCGCCCTCAACAAGATCTCGAGCGACACGTCGCTTCCGTTCAGTTGGACCATCAATCCCGCTCGCGGGTGTTCACATGCGTGTCGGTATTGCTTCGCGCGACCGACTCACGAGTACCTGGATCTGGACGCAGGCAAGGACTTCGACTCTCAGATCGTGGTGAAGACGAATATAGCGGCAGTTCTTCGAAAAGAACTCGCCCGCAAATCCTGGAAGCGTGAACCTGTCGCACTCGGCACCAATACTGATCCGTACCAGCGAGCGGAAGGGCGATATCGATTGATGCCCGGCATCATTCGCGCTTTGGCGGAGTCGGGCACCCCATTCTCGATACTGACCAAGGGGACACTGCTGCGACGTGATCTGCCTCTGCTGACGCTCGCCGCCAGGCAGGTCGACGTGCACATCAGCATCAGCCTTGCCATCCACGATCCAGATCTGCAGAAGCAACTCGAACCTGGCACCCCCAGTCCGCGTGCGCGCCTCGACCTCATTCGTGCCGTCCGTGAGGCAGGTTTGCCGTGCGGGGTTCTCGTGGCGCCGGTCATCCCGTTCCTCACCGACGGCGCACGGCAGCTGGACGGCTTACTCGAGGCGCTAGCGGATGCAGGAGCCACCTCGGTGTCCGCTATGCCCATGCATCTTCGTTCGTCGACCAAGGACTGGTTCATGTCGTGGCTGGGGGAGAACCATCCAGCACTCGTGCGTCGCTACCGGCAGTTGTACGGCTACGGCGCCTACGTCACCCCCGAGTACACAACATGGCTGAGGGGGAGAATCGATCCGCTGCTGGAGAGGCACGGCTACGGCGTCGACGATCTCAGGTCGATGCCCGAGAACGTGCCGGCCGAGCCGGAAGTGGCCGACCGGGACCGAGACCCCGCTTTGACGCTGTTCTAGGGACTGACCCTGTTCTGAGACCGGCTACCGGGGGAGGGCAGGAGGGCTGTCGAGATTCCGGGCTGAGAACGTGTCGCAGGCCGACACCTGGCCGGTTCGGTAGCCGGTGAGGAACCATGCCTGACGCTGATCCGAAGACCCATGGGTCCATCCTTCGGGATTGACTCTGCCGCTCGACGCCTGCTGAATCCGGTCGTCGCCCACCGAGGATGCGGCAGAGAGAGCGTCACGGATATCGGTGTCGGTGAGGGGTTCGAGAAACGGCTCGCCCGTATTCGGGTCCGGTATCACCGCGGCGTGATGCGCCCAGATACCTGCGTAGCAATCGGCCTGCAGTTCGACTCGTACAGCACCCGATTCGGCGCCCTGTGGGTCGGCCTGAGCGCGCCCGATGTCACCGAGCTGATTCTGGATGTGATGGCCGACCTCATGGGCGACGACGTACTCCTGTGCGAGTGGACCGCCGCTCGAACCGAATCGGTCGACGAGAACCTGGAAGAAGCTCGTGTCGAAGTAGGCGGTGGAATCTGCGGGACAGTAGAAGGGGCCCACGGCACTGGTGGCGTTCCCGCAGCCGGTGCTGATCGATCCGCTGAACAGTCTCACCTCGGGCTGAACGTAGGCGACGCCTGTCTGCGGACCGAGTTCGGACTCCCAGACGGTGTCGAGGCTGCCGACGGTGAAGTTGACGCGGCAGTCGACCTGGGCGTTGGCCTGCGCGCCCGTCTCGCAGTTCTCCAGGGTGCCGGTTCCCGAGTCGTACTGGCCGCTGTTGTCGGTGCTGCCGCTCAGTTGTCCGAGGATGGACCCGGGGTCTCCGCCGAACAGCAGAGCCAGGACCAGAATGACGAGTCCACCGGCGCCGCCGCCCAGCGCGATCTTGCCGCCTTTGCCGCCGCCGCTTCCCCCGACCGAGACTCTGCCGGGCTGCATCCGAGCGCCTTCTCTGAACGTCATGTCTCGTTTTCCTTCCAAGGGAACGTGGCCCGGCGCGAGATCCGAGGCCCGCTCGACGTCTGTCGAGTAGCAGCTTCCCATGCCGTGGTGGGATCGCGTTTACGGTCTCGATACCGCCTCCGTAGGATCGGTGACCGACGAACACGCTTTTTGGCATTTTGTGAAAGGAAACCAGTGCTGCGCACCCACCTCGCCGGCTCACTTCGATCCGAGCACGTCGACCGAACAGTTACCTTGACGGGTTGGGTTGCGCGTCGCCGCGATCACGGCGGAGTTATCTTCATCGATCTACGGGACGCATCCGGCGTCTCGCAGGTCGTGTTCCGTGAGGGTGAGGTGGCCGAGAAGGCACACCGCCTGCGCGCCGAATACGTCGTGAAGGTCACCGGCACGGTGTGTCAGCGTCCCGACGGCAATCAGAATTACGAGATCCCGACCGGCGCGATCGAGGTCGACGCCTCAGACATCGAGGTCCTTTCCGAGAGCGCGCCCCTGCCGTTCCAGCTCGACGATCAGCCGGGTGAAGAAGCTCGTTTGAAGTACCGATACCTCGATCTTCGTCGTGAGGGCCCAGGGCATGCGATTCGGCTTCGTTCGCACGTCAACGCAGCCGCACGCAGTGTGCTCGCCCATCACGAGTTCATCGAGGTCGAAACGCCGACATTGACGCGGTCGACGCCCGAGGGCGCACGCGACTTCCTGGTGCCGGCGCGCCTGCAGCCAGGCAGCTTCTATGCTCTGCCGCAGAGCCCGCAGCTGTTCAAACAGCTGCTGATGGTCGGCGGGATCGAGCGGTACTACCAGATCGCTCGCTGCTACCGCGACGAGGATTTCCGCGCGGACCGGCAGCCCGAGTTCACTCAGCTCGATGTCGAGATGAGCTTCGTGACGCAGGACGACGTCATCCTGCTCGCCGAAGAAATTCTCGCCGCCGTGTGGAAGCTCGTCGGTCACGAGTTCAGGACATCGATTCCCCGCATCACCTACGCCGAGGCCATGCGTCGATACGGCTCGGACAAGCCGGACCTTCGGTTCGACATCGAGCTGGTGGAATGCACGGACTTCTTCTCCGATACCGAGTTCCGGGTATTCCAGGCGCCGTACGTCGGTGCGGTCGTCATGCCCGGAGGCGCGTCGCAGCCGCGTAAGCAGCTCGACAAGTGGCAGGAGTTCGCCAAGCAGCGTGGACACAAGGGCCTGGCGTACGTACTTGTCGGCGAGGACGGAACGCTCGGCGGCCCGGTTGCGAAGAACCTGACCGACAACGAGCGGGACGGCATCGCCGCGCACGTCGGCGCGAAGCCCGGGGACGCGATCTTCTTCTCCGCCGGTCCGATCAAAGCGTCGCGAGCTCTACTCGGCGCGGTACGCGGCGAGATCGCTCGCAAGCTCGACCTGATCGATCCGAAGGCGTGGGCGTTCGTGTGGGTCGTCGACGCTCCGCTCTTCGAACCGACATCCGACGCCACCGCCAGTGGCGACGTCGCAGTCGGCTCGGGAGCGTGGACCGCTGTGCACCACGCTTTCACCTCGCCGAAGCCCGAGTCGATGGAGACGTTCGACACCGATCCGGGTTCTGCGTTGGCCTACGCATACGACATCGTGTGCAACGGCAACGAGATCGGTGGCGGCAGTATCCGTATCCATCGCAAAGACATTCAGGAACGTGTGTTCGCGATCATGGGTATCGGCAAGGAGGAGGCACAGGAGAAGTTCGGCTTCCTGCTCGACGCCTTCAGCTACGGCGCGCCCCCGCACGGCGGAATCGCGTTCGGGTGGGATCGCATCACCGCGCTACTGGCGGGTGTCGATTCCATTCGTGAGGTAATCGCCTTCCCGAAGTCCGGTGGGGGCGTCGATCCGTTGACCGACGCGCCAGCACCGATCACGCCGTTGCAGCGCAAGGAATCCGGTATCGATGCCAAGCCGGAGAAGAAGGACGACAAGCCGGCAGCACCCGAGGATCAGTAACTACGCACACCAGTGCCCTCGGAATCGACGAAGATTCCGGGGGCACTGACGTGTGTCGAGTGGCCAGTTCAGCGAATCAGGTTGCAGGTGAAACGGGTCCGCCGGTCAGAACGCGGTACGCGTAGGTGGTGGCGATCATGGTCATCGGCACGGTGAAGATGAGCCCGATGCCGCACAGGACCGCGCCGACCAGATTGATTCCGACCAGCGCCAGATAGAGCAGTGCCAATTGTCCTGGGCTCGATCCGAGAAGCCGAATGTTCGCGACGACCGATGTCAACGCCGACATTCCGCGATCGAGGATGAACTGCACGGCGAACCAAATCGCGATGCCCAACAGCAGGCTGAATGCCAAGGATACGAACGGGTCGACGGTGTTGACCACGCCTGAGATCACCGCGGTGGCGATCCCGAACAAGACCAGCTGACCGACATTGGGAAGCCGCCAGAACGCCCCGAAACCGGGCCGGACTCCGTCGAGCTCGAGCAGCGCCCCACGGATGAGAACTGCACTGGCCAGAAATCCGAGAATGCCTGCGATCGAGGTCATCACCATGGTGCCGACCGAGAAACCGGTGCCGTCGGCGGCCGATGCGAACGCCGAATCCTCGGTGCTTTCGGCAGCCAGCATGGTGGTGAACACCACTGCCACCGCGACGATGTAGAAGGCGACCAGCAGTCCTCCGAACAACGCCATGAACGCCAGCCATACGCCGATGTTGGCGACGAACTTCTTCCAACCGTAGGTCAACGCAGCGCCCACACTGAGCGTCGCGGGCTGGGTTCCGTACTGCTGGGGTGGTCCGTACTGCTGGGGTCCCGGCGGGAACTGGTTGTATCCCTGCGGATAGCTCGGGCAACCGCCCTGTGGTGGGTAGTTGCCGGGCGGTGGTGGGTAGTTGCCGGGCGGCGGTGGGTAGTTGCCGGGCGGCGGTGGGTAGTTGCCGGGCGGCGGTGGATAACCGCCCTGTTGGTACGGGTACTCCGCTGGTGGTCCGTACGGCCCCTGAGGCGGACCTGCGCCCGGCGCAGGTGGATTCGGCTCAGGTCGATGTTCGGGTGAGTTCTGCTGTGGGTCGTGGCCACTGCCCCCGCTGGAGTGGTCGTTCAACATTTCCCTCTCGCTCGGATCGGTCGCGCGACTCTCGGTACTGCGTTCGCGCCAACGAACCATACGGTGTGAGGCTGCGGTTGGCATACCGGCTGGTCTGGTCTTGGGCATTTGGGGGCATTCGACAACGAAAGCCGACCCCGGATCGGCGATGATCGCGGGGTCGGCTGTTGTGGCTTCGTGAAATCAGACGCCGGCTGCGCGCGACACGATGCGGTAGGCGTACGTCGAGGCGATGATCGTGATGGGAATCGTCACGAGTAACCCGAGGCCGCACGGGATCGCTCCCAGGATGTTGATGCCCACGAGTGCGAGGGCAAGAACGAACAACGGACCCGCGTTCGACGATATCGCCCGAAAGCTGGACTTGATCGCTGTGATCGCGTCCTCATTGCGGTCGATGACGAATTGAAGCGTCCACCAGGTCAGGAACGTCAGAATGATGCCGGGGATGATCAGGAGCACGAAACCGATCGTCACCATGATCGCGACGAGGATGCTGGCGATGACGATCGACGCGACGTTCGCGAACTGGAAAAAGGACCCGATTGCGGGCTTGTTTCCATCGACCTCGTGGAGCGCGCCCCGAATCAGCGCAGCGTTGATGAGGTAGCCGACGATGGCACCGATCAACGTGCCGAGGATTCGCCACAGGCTGAACGTCTCGGACAGGTCCGAAGTCGAACCGCCGAAGCCGCCGAATATCAGGTTGATGACGATCTGAATCACCGCGGCGATCAGGACGATGCCGACCCAGACACCAGCGTTGTCCTTGAATTTGTTCCAACCGAAGGTGATTGCGTCTCCGACACTCAGCGTCGGCGGAAGGCCTGCCCCGAACCCTGCACCCCCGTAACCCGCAGGACCGTAGTTACCACCTTGCGGTGGGTAGTTCCCGGGAGGTGGTGGGTAGTTGCCGCCCTGGGGTGGGTAGTTCCCGGGAGGTGGTGGGTAGTTGCCGCCCTGGGGTGGGTAGTTCCCGGGAGGTGGTGGGTAGTTGCCGCCCTGGGGTGGGTAGTTCCCGGGAGGTGGTGGGTAGTTGCCACCCGGCGGCGGGTAGTTCCCGGGTGGAGGTGTTCCTCCGGGTGGCGGGTATCCGCCGGCTGGTGGGGGAGTCTGCGGCTGTCCGCTTGGGTCGGGTTCGGGTCCATCGCCGTACCGCGGTCCGGTGGGTGGGTTCTCGCTCACGTTGGTCTCCTGGTCGGTGGATGTCGTCGAATTGTGCGCGCTCGATCAGCTCGGAGCGTGGTGGTCGGGGGTGAATCGGCGGGTGAAACGCAGACAAGCGGACCACCCAGAACTCTCGATTGGTCCGCTTGCACAGGGCTAACAGGTCACTTGACGCTGATGACCTGGGTTCCGCCGGCGATCTCGTCGTGCTTGCCCTGCTTGGTGGGGCTCGAGTTGATGGTCACTGCGATCACGATGTACGCGACCAACACCAAGAAGCCACCGAGGATCGGAAGGATGTTCAGCAGTAGGAAAGCGTTGCGCTTGGCTGCCTCCGCCTGAGTCGGGTTCCCGCCTGCCGCGCCGACGGTACGCAGGCCCAGAATCTGCTTGCCGAACGTCTGTCCGCGCGAGGATTCGAGGAACACGAAGTAGGCGAATCCGAGCAGGGCCGTTGCCAGTCCGAGTATCCATTGCCCGATGAAGCCGCCGGGCGCGATCGCGTAGAGGATGAAGGCGACGATCGCGATGATGATTCCGTCGATGAACCGTGCTCCGAAACGGATGCCGAGGCTTCCGGGCTGTGCCCCACCGGGAAGTCGCGAGCCCGCACCGTACCCAGCATTTCCTGCGACCGGCGGCGGCGGATAGCTACCGGGGGGCGGGTAGCCGGATGCCGGGTTCTGCGGATACTGGGGTTGGTTCGGGTCGGAGCCGTATCGCGGTCCGGTGGGTGGTTGCTCGCTCACGAAATTCCCCTTGGCTGGAAAGTTGACGTGCTTTGGTCAATTTGTCGATTTCTCGCTGAGCGAACCGCACCGGGAAGAGTGTGTCAAGCGCTACACGGCTCACATCGGTGCACGTTTCGGACACATTTCTCGCCGAGCGGTAGCGGCAGGTGGCCTCTAAGGTTGGTAGTTCTTACCCATTCGAGATTTTGTTAGGGGCTCGCCGTGGGCATCAAGGTCGCGCTGGAACACCGGACCAGCTATTCGTTCGATCGCATGGTTCAGGTATATCCGCATGAGATCCGTTTGCGGCCGGCACCGCATTCGCGGACACCCATCGACGCTTACTCGTTGAAAATCGAGCCTGCTGAGCACTTCATCAACTGGCAGCAGGACGTTTTCGGCAACTTCCTGGCGCGTGTGGTGTTCCCGGAACGTACGGATCACATGTCCATCACCGTCGGTCTCGTAGCAGACATGGCCGTCATCAATCCCTTGGATTTCTTCGTCGAGGACTGGGCCGAACACTTCGGTTTCGCGTACGAGAAGGCCGACCTTCCGGATCTGGAGCCGTATCTGCGTCCGGTGGACGAAGGCGACGAGGGCACCGGGCCGGGGCCGGTCGTATCCGCGTGGGTCGAAAAACTCGAGGCTGCAGTCCGGGAACGCGGAGACAAGCTGCGCACCATCGACTTTCTGGTCATGGCGAATCAGGCCGTACTGGGTGACGTCGGTTACTCCGTTCGGATGGAGCCCGGTGTTCAGACCCCTGATCACACCTTGACGACCGCCGTCGGATCCTGCCGCGACTCGGCCTGGCTGCTGGTGTCGATACTGCGGCAAATGGGGCTTGCCGCGCGATTCGTGTCCGGCTATCTGGTGCAGTTGGCGTCGGATGTCAAGTCGCTCGACGGACCGTCGGGACCCGCTGCCGACTTCACCGATCTGCATGCCTGGACCGAGGTGTATCTCCCGGGAGCGGGTTGGGTCGGCATGGATCCGACGTCCGGTTTGTTCGCCGGTGAAGGCCACATCCCGCTGTCGGCGACTCCGCATCCGTCCACGGCGGCAGCCATTTCCGGTGCGACGAGCAAGTGCAAGGCCGAGCTCGACTTTTCCAACACGGTCGTGCGGGTCCACGAGGACCCCAGGACAACGCTTCCGTACACACAGGAGCAGTGGGAGGCGATCAAGGCCACAGCCGCCGTTCTCGACGATCGAATGGACGCGCAGGACATCCGATTGACGGTCGGCGGTGAGCCGACCTTCGTTGCGATCGAGAACCAGGACGCACCCGAGTGGAACACCACGGCCGACGGCCCGCACAAGCGGCTGCTGGCGTCGGCACTTGCGGAGCGACTGCGAACGATCTACGCACCCGACGGGCTCGTTCAACGCAGCCAAGGCAAGTGGTATCCGGGTGAGCCGCTGCCGCGGTGGCAGGTCGGATTGTTCTGGCGCACCGACGGCGAATCACTGTGGCGCGACTCGGATCTGATCGCCGATCCCTGGTTGGCAGAGGACGAGCGACCCGCCGCCGTCGATCCCTCGTCGTCCCGCGCTCTGGTGGAGAAGTTGGTCGAAGGGCTCGGTCTCCCGGTAGAACAGGCGCGGCCGGCATTCGAGGATCCACTGGTACGTCTCCTCGATCTCGTTCGGCAACCGTACGGTGACCCACCTTCCGACGGTGACGACCTCGAACCGGGATCGGACTCGGCGGAAGCGCGGGCGGCGCTGTTGGCCAAACTCGACTCCACGACCGACGAACCGGCGGCGTTCGTGCTTCCGATCAGTCGAACGCCGGACGGCAGTGGTTGGCAGAGCGCCGACTGGACGCTCCGTCGTGGTCGAATCGTTCTGCTGGAAGGAGACTCGCCTGCAGGTCTTCGGCTACCACTGAACGCGATCTCCTGGACGGGTGGTCCGCCGGAGAACCCGGCAGATCCGACCGCGCCGAAGGAACCTCTGCCGAACCGGCAGATGACGCAGCGGCCGCCACGGCCGGTGGATCCCGTGGAGGCGCGTCACGCACGTCTGGTCGAATCCAATGCCGCTGCAGCAGGATCGGTCGGCGGACACGACGTCACGGCCCTCGTGTCCGAGGTCCGTGACGGAATACTCCATGTGTTCATGCCGCCGATGAACCGTCTGGAAGACTTCCTCGAACTGGTAGAGCGCGTCGAGAACGCTGCCTCGGCGATCGACACTCCAGTTGTCATCGAAGGGTATGGACCGCCATCGGATCCGCGAATCCAGACCCTGACCGTCACACCGGATCCGGGTGTCATCGAAGTCAACGTGCAACCGTCGTCGTCGTGGGCCGAGCAGAACGACCTGATGGAGACTCTGTATCGCGAGGCCCGGCTGTCACGATTGAGCACCGAGGGCTTCGACAACGACGGCACGACTCGGGGAACCGGTGGTGGCAACCACATCACGCTCGGCGGTATCACGCCGTCCGATTCGCCCGTCCTCCGTCGCCCGGACCTGCTCGTGTCGTTGCTGACGCACTGGCAGAGACACCCATCGCTGTCGTACCTTTTCTCGGGTCGCTTCATCGGCACCACCTCCCAGGCACCCCGAGCCGACGAGGGACGCGAAGAGGCTCTTTACGAGCTCGAGGTCGCGTTCAGCGAGATCGAGCGCCTCACCGCGTCGGACCGTACGGCGTCGCCGTGGGTGGTGGATCGAGCTTTGCGTCACCTGCTCACCGACATCACCGGAAACACCCACCGCGCCGAATTCTGCGTCGACAAGCTCTACAGTCCCGACAGCACGCGCGGCAGACTCGGATTGCTCGAACTCCGAGGATTCGAGATGCCACCGCACCACCAGATGGCCATGGTGCAGTCGCTTCTCGTTCGATCGCTGGTGTCGAGGTTCTGGGACACCCCGCTGAAGGCGCCTTTGATCCGCCACGGTGCCAACCTGCACGGCCGGTACATGTTGCCGCACTTCGTCATAGGCGACATCGGCCGGGTCGCGGAGGATCTTCGCGAGCACGGCATCGAGTTCGACACCAGCTGGCTGGACCCGTTCACCGAGTTCCGGTTTCCACGAATCGGCACCAGCGTGATCGGCGACGCCGAGCTCGAGCTGCGCGGCGCCATCGAGCCGTGGAACACGCTCGGTGAGGAATCCACGTCCTCGGGAACTGCACGCTACGTCGACTCGTCCGTGGAGCGAATTCAGGTGAAGATCGCCGGTGCGGATGAGGGGCGCTACCTGGTGACTTGTAACGGTGTGCCCGTGCCCATGCTTCGGACCGATCGTCAGGACGTCCAGGTGGCAGGTGTCAGATACCGCGCCTGGCAGCCGCCGAGCGCGTTGCATCCGACCATCGAAGTCCAATCACCGCTTCGATTCGACCTCATAGAGAAGCAGACCGGTCGCGCCGTCGGAGGCTGCAGCTACCATGTGGTTCACCCTGGCGGCAGGTCCTACGACGGTCCTCCCGTGAATTCGGTGGAGGCCGAAGCGCGCCGCAACGGTCGGTTCGAGGAGGGTGGGTTCACCTCCGGCAAAGTGGACGTAGCAAGATTGCTCGAGATGCATGCTCGACAATCGATCGACGTCACGGCTCCCGGAATGTTGGACCTTCGGCGCACGGGTGTGTACGCCAGGTAGTGGTGGCGCGATCGAACAACGAGTCGGACACGGTGACGACCACCGGCTACTTCCGTGAAACCACCGTTCGGTGACCGGTAGCAGTCGTCAGTCGCCCGACGGAAGGAATGACGACTCGATGGTGCCCGTGGATGCGGTGGACTACGGCACGGCCGCCGGGGGAGGTGACTCCGTGACGTCTCAGCAGAGGCCCGTGGATGCGCTTGCCTCGTATCGCAATCGAACTGGGGCCCTCCCCGGTGGCGGCCGCCGTCACGACGAGCTGCTCGCCGCCGACGGTTCCGTCCGCCCGCACTGGGCGGAGCTGGTCGCCGGCCTCGAAAAGTCGGGGCGAGGCGGCGAGCGTGCTCTGCAGTCGCGAGTACGCGGCCTCGTCGATGATCACGGAATTACCTACAACCCGATCCCGGCAGACGGCTCGGACAGTGTCCCCGCCCCGGTGCGGTGGGGCCTCGATGGGATTCCACTGGTTCTCGGTGCCGACGATTGGGACGCTCTCGAACCAGGTCTCGTGCAACGTTCCAGGCTGCTGGACGCCCTGCTGACAGACCTGTACGGGCCGATGAACACTGTTGCGAAAGGCTTGATCCCGCCGGCTCTGGTGTTCGGCGATCCCGGTTACATCCGTGAGGCGCACGGCATCACCATTCCTGGGCCGCGGCAGCTGTTCATCCATGCTGCCGACGTGGGTCGAGGTGCCGACGGTCGTTTTCGCGTCGTCGCGGACCGGACTCAGGCACCATCGGGTATCGGATATGCCCTCGCGGATCGACGGGTGATGTCGCGAGCAACTCCGGAGCTGTTCCAGGACACCAACCCGCGGCCACTGTCGACGTTCGCACGCGCAGTGCGACTGGCACTGATCGATGCGGCTCCGGCTGCGGCCGAGGATCCTGTCGTTGTCGTGCTCAGCCCTGGATCTCACTCCGAGACCGCCTTCGATCAGGCCTACCTTGCGACCGTTCTCGGCTTTCCCCTCGTGGAGAACGCAGATCTGGTCGTTCGCGACGGCTGCCTGTGGATGCGATCGCTCGGCAAGCTTCGTCGTGTGGACGTCGTTCTCCGTCGAGTCGACGCCGAATTCACCGATCCACTCGACCTGCGACCGGACTCCAGGTTGGGGGTCGTAGGTCTGGTGGAGGTTCTGCGACGCGGCGCGGTCAGCGTGGTCAACACCCTCGGCAGCGGAGTCCTCGAAAGCCCTGCGCTTCCGCCGCTGCTACCGGCGCTGTGTCGGGCGCTTCTCGACGAGGATCTGCTTCTGGAATCGACACCTGCGACCTGGGGTGGGGAACCGCACGGGGTGTCTCGGCTTGTTTCGCGAATGAGATCACTCGTGTTCCGATCGGTCACCACTCGCGAGACCGTTGTGGGACACGACCTGGACAACGCAGCTGCGGACGCGTTTGCCGGACGTCTTCGAGCGCAACCGTGGACGTGGGTCGGACAGGAGGTGCCCGAGTTCTCCGTCGCACCGGCGGGGTCTGGATTCGGCGGCACCATGGGTGCTGCCGAGGTGGGAATCAGGCTGTTCAGCGTCGCTCAGCGCGCGGGATACATGCCGATGAACGGTGGGCTGGGGCAGGTGCTCGTCACATCACCGGTTGCCGAGCCGTTGATCACGGTCGCGTCGAAAGACGTGTGGGTACGTTCGGCGGAACGGGTTACTCCTGCGGATTCGGCTCCGCATACGCCGCCTGCATCCGCCGAGGAGCTGCCGCACTACGCGGCGGCGTCGAACGTCGACGTGGTCAGTTCTCCTCGTGTACTCGGAGACCTGTTCTGGTTCGGTCGCTACAGCGAACGTGCCGAGGACATGACTCGTCTTCTCATCGCCGCGCGCGAGCGACACCAGGACTACCGTTCTATGCCGTGGCTCGACGGCAGCGACAGTCTCCCGATTCTCCTCGAGGCCGTGACTCGCGTCTCGGGCGCGGGACCGGGGTTCCTGGTCGAGGACACCAGGGCCGATGCGGTGACCGAGTTCCGATCGCTGACACTCTCGATAGACCGCCTCGGATCGGTTGCGCAGTCCGTGGATCGACTTCAACAGGCTGCCCGGGGCGTTCGCGACCAGCTCTCCAACGACACCTGGGCAGTTCTGAGCCGTATCGATACTGCGTTGGACGAATTGTCGGGCTCCAGTGCCGCCGACGGCGCGCAACTCGCCGCGACTCAGTCGGCCGTGCTGCGAGGACTTCTGTCGCTGTCCGGTCTCGCGGCGGAATCGATGGTGCGCGACCCAGGGTGGTATCTGATGGACTGCGGCAGGCGGATCGAGCGAGGTCTGCAACTGACCGCGCTGCTGTCGGCAACGCTCAGCCACGCGCTGACACCGTCGACCGAACAGGCAGTCATCGATTCGGTGCTGTCGGCCGCCGAGTCATCGGTCATCTACCGTCGCCGCAACCGCGGTCGGGCCCGGCCTGCAGCAGTCGCCCAACTGCTGCTGTTCGACGAGGGCAACCCGCGCTCACTCGTCTATCAGCTCACCCGCATCAAGGACGATCTCGTTGCACTGCCCGATGCGTCGGGAACCTCCCGCGGTGAGAAACTCGTCGAGCAGATCGCAGTTCGGCTGCGGCGCGTCGACCCAGGTGACCTGGAATCGGTCGACGCCTCCGGCAGGCGCGTCGAACTGATCGAACTGGTCGACGGTATTCACCGACAACTCGAGGAGCTCTCCCGCGTCGTTCTCGCCACGCACATGGTCCTGCCAGGCGGTACACAACCACTGTGGGGCACGGTCGGCAGGCGGCAGAAGCAACGTAACGGGACGCAGAACGGTGGCCGGGCATGAGCAGGCGCTATCGCATTCGGCACATCACCACCTACACCTACTCGGATCGAGTGACCTCGTCCTACGGCCGCGGGTTCCTCGCGCCGCGCGAGTTCGACGGCCAGCGATGCCTCGACAAGTCGGTGGATGTCGAACCGGCACCGACCGATCAGTCCTTCGGGGTGGACGTCTACGGCAACGAGGACGTCTATTTCCATGTCAACACAGACCACGAGAAGCTCGTCGTCACCGCGGACTCGGTCGTCGAAGTCGATGCACCGAACGAGGCAGATCGACTCCTGGGCGCCAACACACCGTGGGAAGTGGCAAGACCGCAGGCGCCGGGTGACTACACAGCCAACGGTAGCCGGGCGGCAGCGGTCGAATTCGTTCTCGATCTCGTCTCACCCGAGATCACCGACGCAGTCGTCGACTACGCCGCCGCCAGTTTCGCACCGGGTCGTCCGCTGCGGGATGTCGTCGTGGATTTGACGCATCGCATCTTCACGGACTTCACCTATCAGTCGGGGTCGACGACCGTCTCGACCAAGGTGGCCGACGTGCTGGAAGCCCGATCGGGAGTGTGTCAGGACTTCGCGCGGCTGGCGATCGCGTGCTTACGGTCGAAGGGACTGGCAGCGCGGTACGTCTCCGGCTACCTCGCGACCGAACCACCCCCCGGCAAGGAAAGAATGATCGGCGTCGACGCCACCCACGCGTGGGCCGCGGTGTGGACCCCCGAGGACAAGTGGCTCGCGTTCGACCCGACCAACGACCAACTCGTCGACGAGCGCTACGCGACGGTGGCCTGGGGTCGCGACTACGCCGATGTGCCGCCGCTGCGTGGCGTCATCTACACCGAGGCGGAGGAGAGCACTATTTCGGTGTCCGTGGATGTAGCGCCGATCTCATGATGTGTGTCGGGAGGTAGTCCCCACCGCCGTGACGAAATCGGTATCTACGTTTCCCCAGTTCGGTCCGAAAATGGTGGGTGACACTGCCCAGTCCGTCGTACCTACCGGGTACCTTGGAGTCCGATGACCGCAACATTGGCAGACCCTGTCTCAGAGGTAGTAGCCGCCGCTCAGCTGCTACTCACCAGGCGAACCGGCGCACCCGTCACGTTGGTTGATCCCGTCGACCTCGGAGGAAGTGGCCAGGCAACCGTTCTCCGTGTTCGCGTGTCGGAAAATCCGTTCCAGCTTCCGCGGACCCTGGTGATCAAGCAGGTACGCGACGCAACCGACGAGTCGGCGCCGGGTGCCGAGATCGGCGGTCCGTCCGCGTTTCTTCGAGAGGCTGCGTCCTACCAGTTCGCCAACGCACTGGCCACCGACAGCAGGCCAGGACCGGAATTGCTTGCCTACGATCTCAAAGCCCGATTGCTCGTTCTCAGCGACCTGGGTGATGCGAGTCCGATCACCGCGTTGCTGAAACACTCGGATGCGGCGTCGGTGACCAATTCGTTGATGGCGATGGCGCAGGCGCTCGGGCGAATGCACGCCGCGACGGTCGGCCGAGAAGACGATTTCGCGGCGCTGTTGCGCCGGGTGGGCCTCCCCGATTCGGCCGACGGAATTTCGGCGCAGATCCCCGACGCGCTGGCAGTGGTGCCTCGGATGCTTGCGGACGACCTCGGCGTCGACCACATGCCCGATGCGTTGCTCGAACGCGTCGCGCGCAGCGGGAGACTGTTTGCGCACGGCGCATTCCGCGCGTTCAGCCCATCGGATCTGTGCCCGGACAACATCATCGTCAACGAAGAGGGCGTGAGATTCCTCGACTACGAGTGGGGCGGGTTCCGGGACGCCACCCTGGACATCACCTACGCCCTCGCTTCGTTCCCCGGATGTCTGTGTCATTTCGACCTGTCGGCCGCTCGCGCCCAAGCGATGATCGACGCGTGGCGTTCCGAAGTGGTCGGAATCTGGCCGCACCTCGCCGATGACACCGTGCTGGCAACCAAGATATTGGACGCCCAGCTGATCTGGGTGTGGCTCACCACGTACTGGTTCCTGCCGAACAATCACACACGCATCGCTGCGGCACGTGCCCATCACCTGTCCGTTCCGCGTTCGGATGCACTCATCTCGAGGTGGACCGTTCTGGTAGATCAAGCCACGCGAACCGGGGGATTCCGACGTCGCGGCATTCGCGGCGCGCGTCGTGCTGGCCCTGGAGAAGAAATGGGAACACTGACCCTGTGAGCAGAGGTTTCGGAGCCGGATTCGACGAAGACGCAGACGAGCACGGCCTGTTCGACGCTCCCGACAACACGACCGACGATTCGACCGACAGTGACGGACCAGCGGCACATTCGCGTCCGTATGTTCGCCCGGAAGCCCCGTTGGCGGTGCGGATGCGTCCGACGACGCTCGACGAGGTCGTCGGGCAGAGTCATCTATTGGCACCTGGTGCACCACTTCGACGGCTCGTGGACGGTTCGGGTGCGTCCTCGGTGATGCTCTACGGCCCTCCTGGAACCGGCAAGACGACGTTGGCATCGCTGATCTCCGGGGCCACCGGACGCAAGTTCGAAGCGCTCTCGGCGCTGTCGGCCGGGGTGAAGGAGGTGCGAGGTGTCATCGATCTGGCTCGTCGACGCCTCACCGCAGGCGAGCAGACCGTGCTGTTCATCGACGAAGTGCACCGTTTCTCCAAGACACAGCAGGATGCGCTACTTGCCGCGGTAGAGAACCGGATCGTTCTTCTGGTCGCAGCGACGACCGCACACCCGACGTCCTCGGTAGTCTCACCGCTGCTGTCTCGTTCGCTCGTGTTGCAGCTGCAGCCCCTGAGCTCCGCGGACATCGAAGTTCTGCTCACCCGCGCGGCCAACGATCCTCGGGGCCTGGACGGTGCGGTGTCGATCGCCGAGGATGCGATGGAACATCTGGTGCGGCTCGCTGCCGGAGATGCCCGACGCGCACTGACCGCACTGGAAGCCGCCGCCGGAGCGGCAACCGGACCGACACTCGACTTGGCGACGGTCGAAGCGAGTGTCGACAAAGCAGCGGTCCGCTACGACCGCGACGGCTACCAGCACTACGACGTGATCAGTGCGTTCATCAAGTCGATCCGCGGCTCCGACGTCGACGCCGCATTGCACTACCTGGCGCGCATGATCACAGCGGGCGAGGACCCTCGTTTCATCGCCAGGCGGCTCGTTGTGCACGCCAGCGAAGACGTCGGCATGGCAGATCCCACAGCACTGCAGACCGCGACCGCAGCGGCGACCGCAGTTCAGATGATCGGTATGCCCGAAGCTCGGCTGGCACTGGCGCAGGCGACCATTCACCTGGCGACGGCGCCCAAATCCGGAGCCGTCATCGCTGCTCTCGGTGCAGCCATGGCCGACGTGTCCGCGGGAAAGTCAGGTGCAGTCCCACCGCACCTGCGCGACGGTCACTACAAGGGAGCCGAAGGTCTCGGCAATGCTGTCGGATACAAGTACCCCCACAACGATCCAGGTGGGGTGCTGAGGCAGCAGTATCCACCCGACGAACTCATCGGCGTCGACTACTACGTGCCGACCGATCACGGCGTCGAACGCGAGATCGGCCCCAGAGTGGGCAAGCTCCGTCGAATCGTCCGGGGTAGCTGAGCGTGGATCGCCGCCGTTCGTGGGGACTGCACGAGGCGTAGCCGGCGCGCGTTAACCTGTACCAGTGCAGACCCATGACATCCGCAGGCGTTTCCTCGACCACTTCGTGAAAGCTGGGCACACCGAAGTACCAAGCGCCTCGTTGGTGCTCGACGACCCGAACCTGCTGTTCGTCAACGCGGGCATGGTGCAGTTCGTTCCGTACTTCCTCGGTCAGCAGACCCCTCCCTTCGCGCGGGCTACCAGCGTTCAGAAGTGTGTCCGCACACTGGATATCGAGAACGTCGGAATCACGACTCGACACAACACCTTCTTCCAGATGGCCGGCAATTTCTCCTTCGGCGACTACTTCAAGCGTGACGCGATCACGCACGCGTGGGCCCTGCTCACCGGAAGCGTCGACGCGGGCGGCTACGGGTTCGATCCGGAGCGGATCTGGGTCACCGCATACCTGGACGACGACGAAGCCATCGAATTGTGGAAGGAAATCGCCGGAATTCCCGACGAGCGTATCCAGCGCCGAGGAATGGCCGACAACTACTGGTCGATGGGGATTCCCGGACCCTGTGGTCCGTGTTCGGAGATCTACTACGACCGCGGACCCGAGTTCGGCGTCGATGGCGGCCCCGAGGCCGACGAGGACCGGTATATCGAAATCTGGAACCTCGTCTTCATGCAGAACGAGCGTGGCCAGGGAATCAGCAAGGACGACTTCGAGATTCTGGGGCCGCTTCCGAAGCAGAACATCGACACCGGCATGGGCGTCGAACGTGTCGCATTCTTGCTTCAGGGTGTCGACAACGTCTACGAGACCGACCTGGTGCGGCCGGTCATCGCCAAGGCCGAAGAACTGAGCGGCCGGCGCTACGGCACCGACCACGACGACGACGTTCGATTCCGTGTCATCGCCGACCATGCACGAACAGCTGCGTTGCTGATCTCCGACGGTGTGAACCCCGGCAACGATGGTCGAGGCTACGTCCTGCGCCGACTTCTCCGCCGCATCGTCCGATCGGCACGACTACTCGGTGCGCCCGATCAGGTCATGGCTCAGCTGATCACCGTCGTCCGCGACACGATGGCCGAGTCCTACCCCGAGTTGGTGGCGGGATTCGATCGCATACTCAACGTGTCCGTCGGTGAGGAAGCTGCCTTCCTCAAGACGCTGACGTCAGGATCGAAGTTGTTCGACACGACGGCCGAGACTGTCAAGTCCGCCGGCGGCCGGACTATCCGTGGCGCAGACGCTTTCGCGCTGCACGACACCTACGGCTTCCCGATCGATCTGACGCTCGAGATGGCATCCGAAGCGGGACTGACCGTAGACGAAGCCGGTTTCCGCGCGTTGATGGCGGAGCAACGCCAGCGCGCGAAGGACGATGCGCGCAGCCGCAAACACGCTCATACCGATCTGTCGGTGTACAAGGACTTCGTCGATCGCGGTGCGACCGAGTTCACCGGTTTCGAGGAACTGTCCTCCGAGGCCACCGTTCTCGCGTTGATCTCCGGCGGCGTCCGCGTCCCGACGGCAACTGCGGGGGAGTCCGTGGAGGTCATCCTCGACCGGAGCCCGCTGTATGCGGAGTCGGGTGGCCAGATCGCCGACATCGGATCGATCACGGCACCTGGTTTGGCAGTGAAGGTGAACGACGTCCAGAAGATCGCGAAGAAGGTCTGGACGCACAAGGTCACCGTCGAGTCGGGACAGCTCACCGAAGGTGACATCGTGCGGGTCGATGTCGATCCGGCGTGGCGCAAGGGTGCGACCCAGGGACATTCGGGGACCCACATGGTGCATGCCGCACTGCGGCAAGTGCTCGGACCCAACGCTACCCAGGCCGGTTCGCTGAACAAGCCCGGCTACCTGCGCTTCGACTTTTCGTGGCAGGGAGGGTTGTCCGATGCCCAGCGAAATGACATCGAGGCTGTGACGAACGACGCCATCGGCGCCGACTATGCAGTCAACACGTCCGTCACCGATCTCGACAGCGCGAAGGCGATGGGCGCGATGGCGCTGTTCGGCGAAAACTACGGTGACGAGGTCCGCGTCGTCGAGATCGGTGGACCGTTCTCGATGGAGCTGTGCGGTGGTACGCACGTCGAACATTCCTCGCAGATCGGTCCGGTCACCCTGCTGGGTGAGTCTTCGGTGGGGTCTGGGATTCGGCGTGTGGAGGCATTCGTCGGGCTCGATTCGTACCGCTACCTGGCGAAGGAACGAGCCTTGCTGGCCGGTGTTGCTTCGTCGTTGAAGGTGCCGACCGACGAGGTTCCGGCGCGGATCGAGACTCTCGTGGAGAAGCTTCGGCAAGCGGAGAAGGAGGTGGAGGCCGTGAAGGCGGCATCGGTGTCGGCTTCTGCCGGTGACCTTCTCGGGCGAGCCGAGCGGATCGGCAGTGTTCGTGCTGTCATCGCCACGGCTCCCGACGGAGTGGGTGGAAACGAACTGCGAGGACTCGCCTCCGACCTCCGTGGCCGGATGGGTAACGACCCGGCGGTCGTCGTGTTGTTCGGATCCGTCGACGGCAAGGTTCCGTTCGTGGTGTCCGCCAACACGGCAGCGCAGGACGCGGGTGTGAAGGCAGGCGAACTGGTGTCAAGCTTCGGTCCCGCGATCGGCGGCCGGGGAGGCGGCAAGGGCGACTCCGCACAGGGGTCGGGCTCCAACCCGGACGGGATCGCGGAGGCTATGACCGCGGTGCGGGCCCGTATAGCCGACGCGGCGACAACCTGATCGTGAACGATTCCGCAGATGGACCCGCGATCGGTCGTGCCCCGGATCGGCCAGGCGCCGACGATCCAGGACCTGGCCGGAGGATCGGCATAGACGTCGGAAGCGTCCGAATCGGTGTCGCATCGTCCGACCCCGGTGGAATTCTCGCGACCCCGGTCGAAACTATCCCGCGCGCCAAAGCGAAGGGATCCAGGTCTCCGGACGTGCTGCGTGTGGCATCGATCGTCGAGGAATACGACGCTGTCGAGATCGTCGTCGGTCTGCCCCGGACCTTGCGTGGCGAGAGTGGTTCAGCGGTGGACGCCGCTGCGGGTTTCGCCCGCGCTCTCGCCAAGCAGGTGCCGGGTATCCCGATCCGAATGGCTGACGAGAGACTGACCACCGTGACCGCGACGCGAGCGCTTCGAGACAGTGGCGTCCGCGCGAAGTCACAACGTGGAGTCATAGATCAGGCCGCCGCGGTGGCCATCCTTCAAGGGTGGTTGGACGAGCGGTCCTCCCGCCTGGCCGAACAGCAGAACCTCGCAGTACAGCAGAACCTGGAAGCGCAGGGTCACATCCCGGAGGTCGGCGAGTGAACAACAGACAGTACGAGGACGAGGCGCACACCGATCCGATCGGATACCGAACCGGTGAGGGCAGCGAATTCCATCGAGCAGTCCACGGTGCGCAGCCTGAACAAGTCGGTCGTAGCCGGGCGCAGACGCGGCAGGCTCGCGCCGCTGTCAGCCGAAAGAAGCGCGGGCGCGTTCTCGGCGTGGTCCTGGGCCTGATCGTCGTTCTCATCGTCGCCGGGGGAGGCTTCTTCGTGTTCGACAGGCTCTCGGGTGGCCCGGTGGCGCCGGACGATTTCGCGGCGGGGGCACCGGGTGACTCCGTGGTCGTGCGCGTCCATCCGGGTGACACGGCACAGCAGATCGGTGTCGAAGCAGTTGAGAAGGGCGTGGTGGCCAGCGCTGACGCGTTCATGGGGGCGGCTGTCCAGAACGCCGACATAGCGTCGGTACAACCTGGCTACTACCTGTTGCCGAGCAACATTCCGGCCTCGCAGGCAGTCGACACCCTCGTCGACCCGTCAGCGCGAGTGGGCAGCGTCGTCATCTCCGAAGGAAGACAGTTGCACGACGCGCGTGACGTCAACACCGACGCCGTCAAGAAAGGCATCTACACGCTGCTTTCGGAAGCAAGCTGCATCGACACCACCGGAAGCGGAACGCCTACCTGCATCTCCTACGAGGATTTCAACGCGGCCGGAGCAGTGGACGACCCCTCCGCGCTCGGCGTGCCGGACTGGGCAAGTGATCGCGTGCGCGGTGTGCCCGACCGCGATCGGCAGCTGGAAGGTTTGATAGCGGCCGGGAGCTGGGACATCGACCCGACCGCGTCTGCGGGCGACATACTCCGACAGCTGGTATCGGAGAGCGCACAGACGTACGAGGACACCGGAATTCTGACTGCGGGCGCGGACTCGGGCCTCGACCCCTACGAGACGCTGGTCGCAGCATCGTTGGTCGAACGAGAGTCTTTGCCCGCTGACTTCAGCAAGGTTGCGCGAGTGATCGTCAATCGTCTCGCCGAGCCCCAGAAGCTCGAATTCGACTCGACGGTCAACTACTCGCTGGACACCACCGAAGTCGCGACGACCGACGCGGATCGCGCCACGGTGACCCCGTGGAACACCTACGCGATGGAGGGGCTTCCTGCGACACCGATCGCCTCTCCCAGCGTTGCCGCAGTCGAGGCAGTCGAAGCTCCGGCAGATGGTGACTGGTTGTACTTCGTGACCATCAACCAGGCGGGCGAGACACTCTTCACACGCAATTACGACGAGCACCTGGCCAACATCGGCAAGGTCGAAGACGGTTTCCTCGAGAGTGGTCGCTGACCGGTGCGTGCAGCAGTACTCGGGAGCCCGATACAGCACTCCAAGTCGCCGCTTCTGCACCGTGCCGCCTACGCAGCTCTCGGGCTGACCGGGTGGACTTACGAGCGCATCGAGTGCACGGCACAGCAGCTTCCCCACCTCGTCAGTGGCCTCGGCCAGGACTGGGTCGGTCTCTCGGTCACGATGCCGGGCAAGGTTGCTGCACTCGAGTTCGCTGACGAACGTACCCAGCGCGCGACTCTGGCGGGTTCGGCGAACACCCTCGTCCGGACGACGCGGGGGTGGCGGGCGGACTGCACCGATGTCGACGGCGTCAGCGGTGCGCTCGTCGAAAATGGAGTCGTCGATCTCTCGGGCAGTGCGGTGACCGTCGTCGGTGCCGGGGGAACGTCGCGCCCGGCGCTGATTGCGCTGGCGGGTCTCGGTGCGGCGTCGGTGACCGTCGTCGCGCGGTCCGTCGAACGAGCACGAGACACACTCGAATGCGCCGAGGCGGTCGGGCTCGCCGCCGAGTTTCTGCAGGTGGACGACCCATCGCTCGCCGACGTCGCTGCACGATCGTCGGTGCTCGTCAGTACGGTGCCTGCAGCCGGTGCGGCACCCTGGGCGAGCGCCCTCGCACACGCACCGATCGTCCTGGACGCGATCTACGACCCGTGGCCGACCCCGCTTGCCGACGCAGTGCATGCCCGCGGCGGCCAGGTCGTCTCCGGGCTCGCGATGCTGCTCAACCAGGCGTTCGGACAGGTGGAACAATTCACTGGGTGCCCGGCGCCGAAGGACCAGATGCGAGCGGCGATCGCTGGTTCGTGACCTGTGTCCACAGGGCAGGACCTATCCACAGGGCAATATCTGACCACTGTTTCCGTCGGTAGCGGTATCGGACGGTGAGTCACGATACGAACGTGGCGTGGACACTGCTCACCGACGGCGATGTGCCGGTCGTGCTCTTGTCGATGTGGTGCGTGTGGCTGAGCTGGATCGACGTCGTGTCACGCCGGCTCCCGAACATGCTGACCGGCATCGGTGCCGTGTGCATTCTCGCCTACTCCTACGTCATCGATGCGTTTGTCGTGGCGCTGTCGGGCGCGGTCCTGCTGTTCTTCTGCTATCTCGCAGTACACCTCTGTCTCCCTACAGCATTCGGTGCGGGCGATGTGAAGCTCGCGTTCACGTTGGGGGGAGTCGCAGCATTGGCGGGCACGGACGCGTGGGTGGCCGCCGCCCTGATTGCACCGCTGCTCACGGGCGTCGTCGGTGTCGCGTGTATGGCAGTCGGACGGGCCAGCGCGACTGTGCCCCACGGACCGTCGATGTGCGCGGCGACCCT
The DNA here is from genome assembly GCF_001647195.1 of Rhodococcus sp. EPR-157. Taxonomy (GTDB): domain Bacteria; phylum Actinomycetota; class Actinomycetes; order Mycobacteriales; family Mycobacteriaceae; genus Rhodococcoides. The sequence continues at coordinate 25,184 of NZ_LVCV01000367.1, forward strand.
GCTGGCATCGGCCGCCGTCCCGACGTGAAAAGATGATCGCGTGCTGCGCTGGATAACTGCCGGAGAATCTCACGGCCCTGCTCTCGTGTCCATCCTCGAAGGAATGGTCGCGGGCGTCGAGGTGACCTCCGAGGACATTGCCACCCAACTCGCCCGTCGACGACTCGGCTATGGCCGAGGCGCGAGGATGAAGTTCGAAGCGGACAAGGTCACCATCACCGGCGGCGTGCGACACGGACTGACGTTGGGCGGGCCCATCGCCATCGAGGTCGGCAATACCGAATGGCCCAAGTGGGAGCAGGTCATGTCGGCCGACCCCGTCGACGACAGTGTGTTGTCGGATCTCGCCCGCAACTCTCCGCTGACGCGTCCGCGACCGGGCCACGCCGACTACTCGGGGATGTTGAAATACGGCTTCGACGACGCCCGCCCGGTGCTCGAGCGGGCAAGCGCGCGGGAGACCGCAGCTCGCGTCGCGATCGGTACCGTGGCCCGCCACTTCCTGAAGCAAGCGTTCGGTGTCGAGGTCGTGTCCCACGTGATCTCCATCGGCGCCTCCGATCCGTACGTCGGACCGCCGCCGTCGGGCGATGATCTCGACGCGATCGATGCGAGCCCTGTGCGCGCGTTCGACAAGTCGGCGGAAGAGTCGATGATCGCCGAGATCGAGTCGGCCAAGCGTGACGGCGACACCCTCGGCGGCATCGTCGAAGTCGTCGTGCACGGTCTGCCGGTCGGACTCGGATCGTTCGTCAGTGGCGAGCGCCGTCTCGATTCTCGACTTGCCGCTGCGCTCATGGGAATTCAAGCCATCAAGGGCGTCGAGGTCGGTGACGGGTTCGAGACTGCTCGGCGACGGGGAAGCGCAGCGCACGACGAGATCAAGCCTGGTCCCGACGGAATTCTGCGCTCGACGAACCGCGCAGGCGGACTTGAAGGCGGCATGACCAACGGCGAAGCGCTACGGGTTCGTGCAGCCATGAAGCCCATCTCGACGGTTCCGCGCGCGTTGGCCACCGTGGACATGACGACCGGCGAGGAAGCGGTGGCAATCCACCAGCGCTCGGATGTCTGTGCCGTGCCGGCAGCGGGCGTGGGCGCCGAGACGATGGTGGCGCTCGTGGTGGCGCAGGCGGCATTGGAGAAGTTCGGCGGCGATTCGTTGGCGGAGACGACCAGTAACGTCGATCACTACGTGAAGGGCACAGCCGCCCGACCACCGCGATGACTCCGTACGCGGTGCTGATCGGACCGCCCGGTGCAGGCAAGTCCACCATCGGTCGCAGAGTGGCCGCTGCTCTCGAACTTGAATTGTGCGACACCGATGTGATGATCGAGCGGAGCACCGGGCGTACGATCGCCGACATCTTCTCGCACGACGGTGAACCGGCCTTTCGAAGTATCGAGGAGCAGGTCGTCGCCGAAGCGCTGGCTACCCACACCGGTGTGGTCTCACTGGGCGGCGGATCCATACTGTCCGAGCGAACTCGAGCGCTGTTGGCACCACTGCCGGTCGTCTACCTGGAGATCAGTGTGGCCGAAGGGCTCAGGCGGACGGGCGCCAACTCGTCCCGACCGCTTCTTGCCGGGCCCGATCCTCGAGGCAAGTACCAGCACCTGATGCGGACCCGTCGGCCGTTGTACCGCTCGGTCGCGACGATCCGAGTGCGAACGGACGGTCGCAGTCCGGCACGCGTGGTCGGACAGGTCGTCGCGAAGCTGAAGCACTACCACGAGAAAGCAGGAAGCCCCAATGGATGAGATGAACCGATGACCGAACCAGTACGAGTCATGGTGGAGTCGGCAGCGCCGTACCCGGTGATCATCGGCAGGGGACTGTTGACCGACCTGGTTGCCGAACTCGCGGATGTGCGCACCGTCGCGATCTTCCACCAGCCGCCGCTGGCGGAGACCGCCGAAGCAGTCCGAGAGGCGTTGGCAGCTCAGGGGATCGACGCACATCGCATCGAAATTCCCGACGCCGAAGACGGTAAGGAACTGGCCGTAGCCGGCTTCTGTTGGGAAGTCCTGGGCCGAATCGGTCTGACTCGCTCCGATGCCATCGTGAGCCTGGGTGGCGGCGCTGCGACGGATCTTGCGGGGTTCGTGGCCGCGACCTGGATGCGCGGAGTCAAGATCGTGCACGTACCGACGACCTTGCTCGCGATGGTCGACGCCGCCGTCGGCGGAAAGACCGGCATCAACACCGAGGCAGGCAAGAACCTCGTCGGCTCGTTCCACGAACCGGCAGCAGTTTTGATCGATCTGGCGACGCTGGAGACCGTTCCGCGGAACGAGATCGTCGCGGGGCTCGCCGAGGTCATCAAGACCGGATTCATCGCGGACCCGGTGATACTCGATCTGATCGAAGCAGATCCCGAGGCTGCGCTCGATCCCGCCGGCACGGTTTTGCCGGAGCTGATCCGTCGGTCCGTCGAGGTCAAGGCGCGGGTAGTCGCAGCTGACCTGAAGGAGTCGAACCTTCGCGAGATTCTCAACTACGGGCATACCCTCGGTCACGCCATCGAGCGCCGGGAGCGCTATCGGTGGCGTCACGGAGCTGCCGTGGCGGTCGGACTGGTCTACGCAGCAGAACTCGGCAGACTCGCCGGTCGGCTCGACGACGCTACAGCAGACCGGCACCGCTCGATCCTCGAACTGGTCGGCCTGCCCGTCGGCTACGACGGAGATGCGTTCGGCGACCTGCTGAAGGGAATGCAGACCGACAAGAAGAATCGAGCAGGGATGCTCCGATTCGTCGTCCTCGACGGTCTTGCCAAGCCCGGTCGACTGGAAGGTCCGGACCCGTCGCTTCTCGTTGCCGCATATTCGGCTATCGCCAAGGATGACACGGGTTCCTCGTCAACGGGAATCTTGCTGTAGGAGCTCGGTGAGTGGACATCCATGCGCCGCATGGATGTCCACTCACACTACGAAGTCTCAGGAATTGTCGCGGTGTTTCGTGGCAGACCCACGCTGCTCGGGCGCGTCGGGATCGACCGCGCGAAATACCTCGGTATCTGCGTTGTCACCCGACCACTGAGGTTGATCCTGGGCGGGAGGCGTCGAAGCCGAAGACGATGCCGAACCGGCGCCGACAAGGTGACGATCGTGGCGTTCCTTCTCCCGCTGCGCATCGGCCGCCTCCAACTTCTTCTTCGCGTCCCGGCCTGCGAGCAGGCGACCGAGGAAGACCGAGATGGTCGCCGGGATGAAGATCACCAGAATGGTGAAAGCGGCACCGGAGGTCAGCTCGAAGAACAAGGAGTTCTGGCCGACGCTGAAGTCGACCATCAATTGCACGAACCAGGTGATCAACCCCGCCGCGAGGCCTCCGAGGACTGCGGCCTTGAGCCACAACATCGTCAGGTCCTCGCCGTATTCGGGATCGGGGTTCTTCCGACGGTCTCGAATACCGTCGAGCCCCGCCCACACCACGACCGCAAGCAACACTGCTGCCATCCCGAGCCACCGTAGCTGAGATCCGTGCAGCGGCCACTGCGTTACCGCGACGCCAAGAAGGATCCTCACCGCCACGTTGATCAAGCACATACCGATTCCGCGTACCACCCACCCTGTCATGGGGCACAGCCTATCCATACGAGGCGCGCGATGTGGGCGACCCCACAGAACCTGGTGTCTGGGTTTCGGTCCTGGCTGGACAAAGTCACAGCGGTACGTTGTACGAATGCCTGTAGATCACAGCAGTAGACGCGCTGCCCTTCGTCGCAGCATGGAATCGAACGATCTCGACGCCATGTTGGTGACCGACCTGCTCAACATTCGCTACCTCACCGGTTTCACCGGGTCCAACGCTGCACTGATCGTGTCGGCGCACGACTCGGCGGATCGAGAGGACAACACCGTCGTCTGCACCGACGGTCGCTATCTGACGCAGGTCGCCGAGCAAGTGCCTGATCTGCGTGCTGTGATCGACAGGTCTTCGGCGGCGTATCTGCTGAGCAGCGATGTGACGCCGCGTCCGGGCTCGGTCGGTTTCGAGTCGCACGTCGTGACCGTCGACCAGCACCGAGCGTGGAGCGACATCGAACCCAAGGCGACGCTCGTACGCGCACCTGGTCTCGTCGAAGAACTACGGATGGTCAAGGACGAGCACGAGGTCGGACTGCTTCGGGACGCATGCCGCGCGGCCGACGACGCGTTCGCGGTGTTGATCGAACGAGGCGGCGTCGCCGTCGGCCGTACCGAACTCGACGTTGCCCGTGAGCTGGAGGCTTTGATGGTCGAGCACGGCGCCGACGGCATTTCGTTCGAGACCATCGTCGCAGCGGGTCCGAACTCCGCGGTGCCGCATCACCGTCCCACCGCTGCGGTGCTGGCAACCGGCGACTTCGTCAAGTTCGATTTCGGAGCGCTTGTCGGGGGCTATCACTCGGACATGACGCGCACGGTGGTGCTCGGCACGCCGCAGCAGTGGCAGACGGACCTCTACTCGTTGGTGCAGCGCGCGCAGACCGCCGGCCGTGAGGCGCTCGCGCCGGGTGCGCGCACGGCGTCCGTCGATGCGGCGTCGCGCTCGGTGATCGAGGACGCCGGCTACGGAGAGTTCTTCCTGCACGGTCTCGGGCACGGCGTCGGACTCGAAATCCACGAAGCGCCGGGAATCGCGAAGTCGAGCACCGGTACACTCCTGTGCGGTGCAGCTGTGACCGTCGAGCCGGGTGTGTACTTCTCGGGGCGCGGAGGCGTGCGGATCGAAGACACGCTCATCGTTCGCGACGACGGTCCTGAGCTGCTGACCATGACCACCAAGGAACTTACTCTCGTGTGACGCACGGCGGTTCCTGCACACGAGAACACGAGGAGACGTAAAAGACTGTGGCTTCCACCAGTGATTTCAAGAACGGTCTCGTCCTCAGCATCGAGAATCAGCTGTGGACGATCATCGAGTTTCAGCACGTCAAGCCGGGCAAGGGCCCCGCATTCGTGCGCACCAAACTCAAGAACGTGCTGTCTGGCAAGGTCGTCGACAAGACGTTCAACGCCGGAGTCAAGGTCGAGACTGCCACTGTCGATCGTCGCGACATGACGTACCTCTACCACGACGGCAGCGACTTCGTCTTCATGGACGGCGACACCTACGACCAGATCTCGATCAGCGAAGCGGTGGTCGGTGACGGCGCTCGCTTCATGCTCGAGAACATGCAGGTCCAGGTCGCCACGCATGAGGGCGTACCGCTGTACGTCGAGTTGCCGGTCACCGTCGAACTCGAGGTCAAGCACACCGATCCCGGTCTGCAGGGGGACCGTTCGACCGGCGGAACCAAGCCGGCAACGCTGGAAACAGGTGCCGAGGTGTCGGTGCCTCTGTTCATCAACACCGGCGACAAGCTGAAGATCGATTCGCGCGACGGCAACTACCTCGGGCGTGTGAACTCCTAAGGTGTCGTCGAAGAATTCGTCGAAGAAGAGTTCGGCCCGCAGCGAGAACGAGCCGGTCAAGAAGCTCGGTGCGCGTCACAAGGCACGCAAGCGGGCCGTGGACTTCCTGTTCGAGGCCGAAGCTCGTGATGCCGATCCGGTGCGTCTGGCGAAGGAGCGCATCGAGCTGGCCCGCGCCGACGATTCGATCGCGCCGGTCAGCGAGTACACGGAGACTCTCGTGGGCGGCGTCGCGGAGAACCTCGACCGTCTCGACAGTGTAATTTCGGACCACCTCAACGATTGGACGTTGAACCGTCTGCCTGCGGTCGACCGAGCTATCCTGCGCGTTGCGGTGTGGGAACTGTTTCACGCGACCGACGTTCCACCGGTCGTTGCGGTCGACGAGGCCGTCGAGCTTGCGAAACAGTTGTCCACCGACGATTCGCCGTCCTTCGTGAACGGCGTGCTCGGCCAGATCGTGCTGGTGGCCCCGCAGGTCCGGGCAGCTGCTGCCGCTGTGTCCTCGCGCAGCGACGAAGCCGGCGACAAGTAATTCGGCTCACGCGACGCTCCCTGAATAACAGGTTCGGGGAGCGTCGTTGCTAGGCTGGTGCACTGTCAGACATCCTTTAACGATCCGTCCAGAGAGGCGGAGAAGGAGGTCGTAGTTTGCCTGCGTCCGAACCACCCTCCAGCTCGTCCCGCGAACTTCTGTCCGCTGCCGATGTAGGCCGGACCATTGCGCGGATGGCACATCAGATCATCGAGAAGACCGCGCTCGACTCAGCCGACGCGCCTCGTGTGGTCCTGCTGGGAATCCCCACCCGCGGCACAACCCTCGCAGAGCGGCTCGCCGACCGGATCGACACCTTCTCCGGGATCAGGCCACCGGTAGGCTCCCTCGACATCACGCTCTACCGCGACGATCTTCGCGGCAAGCCACACCGCCCACTCGAACGCACCTCGGTTCCTTCCGGTGGGGTCGACGACGCCCTGGTCGTGCTGGTCGACGACGTACTCTTCTCCGGACGTACGGTGCGGTCGGCGTTGGATGCGCTGCGCGATCTGGGTCGTCCACGCGCGGTCCAGCTGGCAGTCCTGATCGATCGGGGTCATCGTGAGCTTCCGCTTCGCGCCGATTACGTGGGCAAGAACGTCCCGACCGCCCGTACCGAAGACGTGTCGGTGCAGCTCGTCGAGCACGACGGACACGACGGGGTCAGCCTGGCCGCTACGAGGGAAGCCAAGTGAAGCATCTGCTGTCCGTATCCGATCTCACTCTCGAATCGGCAACCGAACTGCTCGACGAAGCCGACCGGTTCGAGCAGGCGCTGCTCGGCCGTGAGGTGAAGAAGCTCCCCACCCTGCGAGGCCGCACCGTCATGACGGTGTTCTTCGAAAACTCGACGCGGACGCGGGTGTCGTTCGAGGTTGCAGGCAAGTGGATGAGCGCCGATGTGATCAACGTCAGCGCGAGCAGCTCGTCGGTATCGAAGGGCGAGTCCCTGCGCGACACCGCGATGACCCTGCGCGCAGCAGGCGCCGACGCTCTGGTCGTTCGGCATCCGGCGTCGGGTGCCGCGCACCAGATCGCTCAGTGGACAGCTGGACAAGGCGACGGCGGTGGTCCGGCGGTGATCAATGCCGGTGACGGAACGCACGAACACCCCACGCAGGCTCTGCTCGATGCCCTGACGCTGCGTCAGCGTCTCGGATCCATCGCGGGTAAGCGAGTCGGGATCGTCGGCGACATCCTGCACAGCCGGGTCGCTCGGTCGAACGCGATTCTGCTGTCGACCCTCGGTGCCGAGGTGGTACTCATCGCGCCCCCGACGTTGTTGCCTGTCGGCGCGTCGATGTGGCCGGTCCGGATATCACACAACATCGACGCCGAGCTGCCGGCTCTCGATGCCGTATTGATGCTGCGGGTGCAGGCCGAGCGTATGAACGGTGGGTTCTTTCCGTCACCCAAGGAATACTCGATCACCTACGGGTTGTCCCAGAGAAGGATGGATCTGCTGCCCAAGCATGCCGTCGTGCTGCACCCGGGTCCGATGCTGCGCGGCATGGAGATCGCATCCTCAGTAGCTGATTCTCCCAGAACTGCAGTCCTACAACAGGTTACGAACGGGGTTCACGTGCGCATGGCGGTTCTGTTCCGATTGCTCGTCGGTTCGGACGGGGGTGCGTGATGAGCGTGCTGCTCAAGGGCGTCCTCGTTTACGGCGAAGAACCCGCGACCGACGTATTGATCGACGACGGCCAGATTGCTTCGATCGGACCCGATCTCGACCCCGGCGACGCAGAGGTCGTCGAGGGTCACGGTCAGATTCTGCTCCCCGGTTTCGTCGACCTACACACACACTTGCGTGAGCCCGGCCGCGAGGACACCGAGACCATCGAGACCGGTTCCGCCGCTGCCGCGCTCGGCGGCTACACCGCGGTGTTCGCCATGGCCAACACCTCGCCGGTTGCCGACTCGGTCGTCATCACCGACCACGTGTGGCGACGGGGGCAGGAGGTCGGCCTGGTCGACGTGCACCCGGTCGGCGCGATCACCGTCGGCCTCGGCGGCAAGCAGCTCGCCGAGATGGCAACGATGGCTGCCGGAGTCGGCAAGGTGCGGATGTTCTCCGATGACGGCAAGTGTGTCGACGACCCGTTGATCATGCGGCGAGCTCTCGAATACTCGAGCTCGCTGGGCGTGCTCATTGCGCAACACGCCGAGGAACCACGACTCACGGTCGGCGCGATCGCGCACGAAGGGCCGACGGCTGCTCGGCTCGGCCTCGCCGGATGGCCGAGGGCGGCCGAGGAGTCGATCGTCGCCCGCGACGCCCTGCTTGCGCGCGACGCCGGAGCCTCCGTGCACATCTGCCACGCCTCGACAGCCGGCACCGTCGAGCTGCTGAAGTGGGCTCGCGGACAAGGCATTTCGATCACTGCAGAGGTAACGCCGCATCACCTGCTACTCGACGATTCGAGGCTCGAGACATACGACGCGATCAACAAGGTCAACCCGCCGCTGCGCGAGGCATCGGACGTCGAAGCGTTGCGGCGCGGCCTGGCGGACGGCACGGTCGACTGCGTCGCGACGGATCACGCTCCGCACGCCGAGCAGGACAAGTGCTGTGAATTCGCGCAGGCCAAGCCAGGCATGCTCGGATTGGAGACAGCACTGGCGATCGTCGCACAGACGATGGTGGAACCGGGACTGCTGGATTGGCGCGGGGTTGCGCGCGTGATGAGTGAGCGCCCGGCGCAGATCGTCGGGTTGGCTGATCAGGGCAGGCCCATCGAGGTAGGGGAGACCGCGAACCTCGTCCTCGTCGATCCGAGCGCATCGTGGACGGTCGTCGGCAAGAGCCTCGCGAGTATCTCCGACAACACCCCGTTCGAGTCGATGACGTTCTCGGCGAAGGTGACCACGACACTCCTGCGCGGACGAATCACCGCTCGCGACGGCGTGACGCGGTCCAAGGTCGGTGATTGAGAATGGACAGGGTTCTCATCGTCATCGGCTTCATCGTCTTCTGGATCGCCATGATCGGCCTCATCTTCTGGGGTTGGCGCGGGCGCCAGAAGCGTCAGGCCGAATCCATCGGATCCTTCCCTGAGGTACCCGCGGACCTCGGCGAGACGCTGATCGAGGCGTCGACCGGGCTGTACGTCGGAAGCACCATCGCGCCGAGCTGGCAGGACCGAATTGCCGTCGGCGACATCGGACACCGCGCGACCGCGGAACTGTCGCGGCACACCGAAGGCATTCTGCTCACGCGCACCGGCGAGTCCACTATCTGGATTCCGCAGAAATCGGTGCGCGCGATCCGAACCGAGCGAGGGCTGGCAGGCAAAGTCATGAGCAAGGACGGACTGCTCGTGATCCGTTGGGTTCTCCCGACCGGAACCGAGATCGACACAGGATTCCGAGCTGATGACAAGCTCGTCTACCCCGAGTGGGTTGACCCGGACACACATACGAACGATACGAAGGAGACAACCGCGTGAGCAGCGCAGTTCTTGTTCTGGAGGACGGCCGGATATTTCGCGGCACCACCTTCGGAGCCCAGGGCCGGACGCTCGGAGAAGCCGTGTTCTGCACCGGGATGACCGGTTACCAGGAGACACTCACCGACCCCAGCTACCACCGACAGATCGTCGTCGCCACGGCGCCGCAGATCGGCAACACCGGCTGGAATCAAGAGGACGGCGAGGCCGCCAGTGCGCAGGATCCCAACAAGATCTGGGTTGCGGGTTACGTCGTACGCGATCCCGCGCGCCGCACGTCGAGTTGGCGAGCAACGGGATCACTGCAGGATCAGCTCGAAGCCCAGAACGTCGTCGGGATCGCCGGTATCGACACGCGCGCGCTAGTTCGACACCTCCGCAGCCGCGGCTCCATGCGTGCCGGGGTGTTCTCGGGTGACTCCCTCGGGACCGAGGGCGAGATGCTGGAACAGGTGCTCGGCCAACCGTCGATGCTCGGTGCCGATCTGGCCGGCGAGGTCACGACTTCTGTGGGCTACACCATCGAGCCGGCCGACACAGCCCGATTCACGGTCGTCGCTGTCGATCTCGGCATCAAGACGAACACCCCACGAATGTTCGCCGAGCGCGGTATCCGCGTCCATGTCGTCCCCTCCGCCACCAGCGTCGAGCAGATTCTCGCCCTGAATCCCGACGGAGTCTTCCTGTCCAATGGCCCAGGGGACCCGGCGACAGCGGATGCGAACGTCGCGTTGACCCGCGAGGTACTGGACCGGAAGCTGCCGCTGTTCGGTATCTGTTTCGGCAACCAGATCCTCGGTCGCGCGCTCGGACGCTCGACCTACAAGATGAAGTTCGGCCACCGAGGCATGAATATCCCGGTGATCGAACACACCACCGGACGCATTGCCATCACCGCGCAGAATCACGGATTCGCGCTCGAAGGCGAAGCCGGCGAAGAATTCGACACCGATTTCGGACGTGCACGAATCAGCCATACATGCGCGAACGACGGCACCGTCGAGGGCGTCGAACTGCTCGACGGCCGTGCCTTCTCGGTTCAGTACCACCCCGAGGCCGCGGCGGGTCCACACGACGCCGCGTATCTCTTCGATCGGTTCACATCAGTGCTCGAGGGAGTTGACAAGTAATGCCACGCCGCAGCGATCTGGGCCACGTCCTGGTGATCGGTTCGGGGCCAATCGTCATCGGTCAGGCCTGTGAGTTCGACTACTCCGGAACCCAGGCTTGCCGGGTGCTCCGCGAGGAAGGGCTGCGCGTCAGCCTGGTCAATTCGAACCCCGCAACGATCATGACCGACCCGGAGTTCGCGGACGCGACGTACGTCGAGCCGATCACCCCGGATTTCATCGAGAAGATCTTTGCTCGGGAGGCCGCCCAGGGCCACCCGATCGACGCAGTCCTCGCGACCCTCGGCGGTCAGACAGCTCTCAATGCAGCCGTGGGACTACACGATCAGGGCATCCTCGCCAAGTACGACGTCGAGTTGATCGGCGCGGACTTCGACGCCATCCAGCGCGGTGAAGACCGTCAGATGTTCAAGGACATCGTCACGAAGGTCGGCGGAGAGTCGGCCAAATCGGCTGTCTGCTACACGATGGACGAGGTCCGTGCGACGGTTGAAGAACTCGGTTTCCCGGTCGTGGTTCGGCCGTCGTTCACGATGGGCGGGCTCGGCTCGGGGCTGGCGTACAACGACGCCGATCTGACCCGCATCGCAGGCGGTGGTCTGGCGGCATCGCCGACCGCGAACGTCCTGATCGAGGAGTCGATCCTCGGCTGGAAGGAATACGAACTCGAGCTCATGCGCGACGGCCGCGACAACGTGGTCATCGTCTGTTCCATCGAGAACGTCGATCCCGTCGGTGTGCACACCGGCGACTCGGTGACCGTCGCGCCCGCGATGACGCTGACCGACCGCGAGTACCAGAAGATGCGTGACCTCTCGATCGACATCCTTCGTGAGGTGGGCGTCGACACCGGTGGCTGCAACATCCAGTTCGCGATGGATCCCGCCGACGGTCGACTCGTCGTCATCGAGATGAACCCGCGGGTGTCGCGGTCCTCGGCATTGGCGTCCAAGGCGACTGGCTACCCGATCGCGAAGATGGCCGCCAAGCTCGCCATCGGCTACACGTTGGACGAGATCGTCAACGACATCACCAAGGAAACTCCTGCCTGCTTCGAGCCGACTCTGGACTACGTGGTCGTCAAGGCACCGCGCTTCGCGTTCGAGAAGTTCCCTGGCGCCGACGGCACCCTGACCACGACGATGAAGTCCGTCGGTGAGGCGATGTCCATCGGGCGCAACTTCACCGAGGCGTTCGGCAAGGTGATGCGTTCGCTGGAGACCAAACGTGCGGGCTATTGGACGGGTCCTGACGTGGAGGCAGAGAGTCTCGACGCGCTTCTGAAGAATCTCAGCGTTCCGCAGGACGGACGCATGTACGGGATCGAGAAGGCATTCGCGCTCGGGGCGACTCTGGAGCAGCTGTTCGATGCCACCAAGATCGACCCGTGGTTCCTCGACCAGTTCCAGCAGATCCACGAACTCGGTAACGAACTCCGCGCGGCCGCCGACTTCGACGAAGTCTTGTTGCGTCAAGCGAAGTATCACGGCCTGTCGGATCGCCAGATCGCAGCGCTGCGACCGGAGCTGGGCGGCGAGGACGGCGTGCGCGCACTGCGCGATCAGCTCGGGGTGCATCCGGTGTACAAGACCGTCGACACCTGCGCCGCCGAGTTCGAGGCGAAGACCCCGTACCACTACGGCACCTACGAACTGGACCCCGAAGCCGAGTCCGAGGTCGCCGAGCAGCGTGAGCGGGACAAGGTCCTCATTCTCGGCTCCGGACCGAACCGAATCGGCCAGGGGATCGAGTTCGACTACTCGTGCGTCCACGCGGCACAGACGTTGTCCGAGGCCGGCTACGAGACCGTGATGATCAACTGCAACCCCGAGACCGTCTCGACCGACTACGACACGGCGGACCGTCTCTACTTCGAACCGTTGACGTTCGAGGACGTGCTCGAGGTGTATCGCGCGGAATCCGCGTCGGGCACGGTGGCGGGCGTCATCGTCCAACTCGGTGGCCAGACTCCGCTCGGCCTCGCCAAGCGGTTGAAGGCCGCCGGCGTGCCGATCGTCGGAACCAGTCCCGAGGCGATCGATCTCGCGGAAGATCGCGGCGAGTTCGGGCGAGTTCTCACCGAAGCCGGACTTCCCGCACCGAAGTTCGGTACGGCGACGACGTTCGACGGCGCTCGCGACATCGCAGGGAGCATCGGTTATCCCGTGCTGGTCCGGCCGTCGTACGTTCTCGGCGGACGCGGCATGGAGATCGTGTACGACGAGGCGTCGCTCGCGGACTACATCTCGCGTGCATCCGAGATCTCGGACGACCGTCCGGTGCTCGTCGACAGGTTCCTCGAAGACGCCGTCGAAATCGATGTCGACGCTCTGTGCGACGGTACCGAGGTCTACCTGGGTGGCGTCATGGAGCACATCGAGGAGGCCGGGATTCACTCCGGTGACTCGGCATGTGCGCTTCCGCCGATCACGTTGGGCCGCTCCGACATCGAGAACGTCCGTCGCTCGACGGAATTGCTGGCCAAGGGTATCGGCGTCAAGGGTCTGCTCAACGTTCAGTACGCGCTCAAGGACGACATCCTCTACGTGCTCGAGGCGAACCCGAGGGCAAGCCGCACGGTCCCGTTCGTGTCCAAGGCAACGGCAGTGCAGTTGGCGAAAGCCTGCGCCCGCGTCATGCTGGGCGAGTCGATCGCCGACCTGCGGGCGAGCGGAATGCTCCCCGCCGTGGGAGATGGCGGCACGACGCCGCTCGGTGCTCCGATCGCCGTCAAGGAAGCGGTGCTGCCGTTCAACAGGTTCCGGCGCGCAGACGGCACCGGAGTGGACACGCTGCTGAGTCCGGAAATGAAGTCGACGGGCGAAGTCATGGGTATCGACGCCGACTTCGGTACGGCGTTCGCCAAGAGCCAGACGGCGGCCTACGGTTCGCTGCCCGCGTCGGGTGCCGTGTTCGTGTCCGTCGCGAACAAGGACAAGCGTTCCCTGATCTTCCCGGTCAAGCGGCTCGCGGACCTGGGGTTCACGATCCTGGCCACCGAGGGTACCGCGGAGGTGCTGCGGCGAAACGGAATCACGTGTGAGCAGGTCTACAAGCAGTCCGGAGAAGAGGTGCCCGAAGGTGCCGTCACCATTGTCGATCGCATCCTTGCCGGAGACATCGCCATGGTGATCAACACTCCGTACGGTAATTCCGGACCACGCGTGGACGGGTACGAGATCCGCAGTGCGGCCGTCGCTCAGAACATTCCGTGCATCACGACCGTGCAGGGCGCATCGGCGGCAGTGCAGGGTATCGAGGCCGGCCTTGCGGGCGACATCGGTGTGCGGTCGTTGCAGGACCTGCATGCGGTACTGGCTGCAGGAGTGGGACAGGCATGAGTGCGCAGGGATGGCTGGATCGGCTCCGCGCGGCGACGTCCGCTCGAGGGCGTCTGTGTGTGGGGATCGATCCGCATCCTGCGTTGCTCGAGCAGTGGGGTCTGCCGCGCGACGCCGACGGACTCGAGAAGTTCGCCGAGATCTGTGTGGAAGCGTTCGTGGGCGAAATCGCGGTGGTCAAGCCGCAGGTCGCTTTTTTCGAGGCCTACGGTAGCCCCGGGTACGCGGTGCTCGAACGGACCATCTCGGTGCTGCGCGACGCCGGAACGCTCGTGATCGCCGACGCGAAGCGCGGCGATATCGGCAGCACCATGAGCGCATACGCGCAGTCGTGGCTCGGTGCGGACTCTCCGCTGTCCTCCGACGCGGTGACGGTGTCCCCGTACCTGGGCTTCGATTCGCTGAACGAGACGTTCGCGCTCGCCGAGGCGGGCGGTAGGGGAGTGTTCGTCCTGGCCCGGACCTCCAACCCCGAGGGGGCTTCGCTGCAGCAGGCGGTCGCGACCGGGCGCACCGTAGGCCAATCGATCGTCGACGCCGGAGCTGCGGTCAACTCTGACGGTTCGGCGACCGTCGGACTGGTGGTCGGAGCGACGCGTGATCACGGTCTGGATCTGTCGGGTTTCACCGGACCGATTCTCGCTCCCGGCCTCGGAGCGCAGGGCGCGAGCGTCGAGGATCTGGCGCAGATATTCGATGGCTCACTGAAGCTGTTGTTGCCCAATTCTTCCCGAGGTGTCCTCCGCGCCGGTCCGTCGGTCGTAGCGCTTCAGGATGCGGCCAAGAGCCTGCGGGACGAGATCGAAGCGGCTCTGCCATAGATGATCGCTGATCTTCGCCCGGCTACGGGGGCGGGTTAGCGGTCGGGCCGATGCGTCGGTACCGTCGCTGTAGTTGCTGGTAGCCGCTGGTCTTTCAGCAGCGACGTGCACCACAGCCGATGAGTGCATTGTTCACCGACGAACGATACGGAGGAAACGTGGCGCTTCCCCAGTTGACCCCAGAGCAGCGTGCTGCCGCTCTCGAGAAGGCAGCTGCTGCCCGCAAGGTCAGGGCCGAGCTCAAGGAGCGCCTCAAACGAGGCGGCACTGATCTCAAGCAGGTGCTCGCGGACGCCGAGACCGATGAGATCATCGGCAAGATGAAGGTGTCGGCGTTGCTGGAGGCACTGCCCAAGGTCGGCAAGGTCAAGGCCCAGGAGCTGATGACGGAGCTGGAAATCGCGTCGTCTCGGCGTCTGCGCGGCCTCGGCGATCGTCAACGCAAAGCTCTGTTGACCAAATTCGATTTCGAAGCTTGAGATGACACACGACTCGTCACCACACGGGAGGGGCCGGCTGATCGTATTGGCAGGTCCGTCCGGTGTCGGCAAATCCAGCGTCGTTCGAGTCCTTCGGCGGGTGCTGCCCGAACTGTGGTTCAGCGTGTCCGTCACCACGCGGGCGCCGCGGCCCGGTGAGGTCGACGGTGAGGACTACCACTTCGTCACCCCGGAGGAGTTCGACCGGATGATCGAGGCGGACGAATTGTTGGAGTGGGCGAGTGTGCACAGCGGTCTGCACCGTTCCGGCACCCCGGCTGCTCCCGTCGAGCAAGCTTTGAACGAGGGCAAGCCCGTTCTGCTCGAGCTCGATCTTGCCGGTGCGCGGGCGGTTCGCATCTCCAAGCCCGAGGCGACTCTCGTGTTCATGGCGCCGCCGACGTGGGACGATTTGGTGCACCGATTGACCTCACGGGCTACTGAGGAAGGTGCCGCGACCGAGCGCAGACTCGAGACCGCAAAGGTCGAGTTGGCAGCGCAGGAGGAGTTCGACACGGTCATTGTCAATACCGATGTCGACCATTCGTGCGAAGAGTTGGTATCCTTGTTGGTCGGTAGGTCGTCGGTCGGTTGACACCGGCTTTCGTGACGTCCCGAATAGTCGCCGAACAGCGTTTTCGCAGCACCAACGATGCAATTTCAGGAGATCAACAGTGAGCAGCACTTCAGTGGCCGGTTCCGACTTCGACGCGCACAGCGCACTCCCGGCTTACGACACGCCGCTCGGTATCACCAACCCACCGATCGACGAGCTCCTCGCTCGGACGTCGTCGAAGTACGCGCTGGTGATTTACGCAGCCAAGCGTGCGCGCCAGATCAACGACTACTACAACCAGCTCGGTGACGGCATCCTCGAGTACGTCGGCCCGCTCGTCGAGCCCGGCCTCCAGGAGAAGCCGCTGTCGATCGCGCTTCGCGAGATCCATGAAGACCTGCTCGAGCACACCGAAGGCGAATGAGAATCGGTAAGGACTAGAGCCGTTGCGCGTAGTCGTCGGAGTGGGCGGCGGTATTGCCGCCTACAAGAGTTGTTCCCTCATTCGTAGCTTCACCGAGAACGGTCACCACGTTCGCGTCATCCCCACCCAATCCGCATTGGAATTCGTGGGGAAGGCAACCTTCGAGGCGCTGTCCGGAAGCCCGGTACACACGGACGTTTTCTCCGATGTGCCCGAGGTGCCGCACGTCCGTCTAGGCAAGGAAGCTGACCTCCTCGTCGTTGCCCCTGCCACTGCGGACCTGATGGCTCGCCTTGCTGGTGGTCGAGCAGACGACTTGCTCGCGGCCACCCTGCTCACTGCGCGGTGCCCGGTGCTGCTCGCTCCGGCGATGCACACCGAAATGTGGGAGCACCCCGCGACAGTCGCCAACGTCGAGACACTGCGCAGCCGCGGTGTCACGGTGCTCGAGCCTGCATCGGGTCGGTTGACGGGCCGCGACACCGGAGCCGGTCGTTTGCCGGAGCCCGACGAGATCTTCGGTCTCTCGATGCTGCTCGCGGAGCGCGCCGATGCGTTGCCTCGGGATCTGGTCGGGCGCAAGCTCGTGATCACCGCAGGTGGAACCCGCGAACCCCTCGATCCCGTTCGGTTTCTCGGCAACAGAAGTTCGGGAAAGCAGGGGTATGCGCTCGCTCGTGTCGCGGCGCAGCGCGGCGCCGACGTGACCTTGATTGCCGGCTTCACCACCGAGCTGGCCGATCCAGCAGCCGTCGATGTCGTCCACGTGAAGACCGCGCAGCAGATGCAGACAGCGGTTCGCAAGTACGCACCGGATGCCGATGCGATCGTCATGGCTGCTGCCGTGGCCGATTTTCGCCCGGCAACCATCGCGGGAAGCAAGATCAAGAAGGGCGCGAACGAGCCGGATTCGATTCCGCTGGTGCGCAACGACGACATCCTTGCGGGTCTCGTCGATGCGCGGACCGCCGGAGAAATCGAATCGTCGACTGTCATAGTCGGTTTCGCAGCCGAGACCGGCGACGAACACGGCGATGTGCTCACGTATGCGCGTGCGAAGCTCGCGAGGAAGGGCTGTGACCTCCTCGTGGTGAATGCAGTGGGCGACGGCAAGGCGTTCGAGGTCGACCACAACGACGGTTGGCTTCTCGGCTCCGACGGTTCCGAGTCCGCACTGGGTGAGGGATCCAAGGCTTTGCTCGCCGGTCGTGTACTCGACGCGGTGGGCGCTG
>NZ_LVCV01000368.1 GCF_001647195.1 Rhodococcus sp. EPR-157
GTCTCTTCGGGACTGCGGCGCCGACACTTGTCCAGATAGCTTGGCCGAAACGAATGCGATGACACACGTCGAGAGGAAATCCGTGAGCAAGCCCGGCAGTCGGCTCTTCACCAGTGAATCGGTGACAGAGGGTCACCCAGACAAGATCTGCGACGCGATCAGCGACTCCATTCTCGATGCATTGCTCGCCGAGGACCCACGGTCACGAGTGGCCGTCGAGACGTTGGTCACCACCGGGCAGGTCCATGTCGCAGGCGAGGTCAACACGACTGCGTGGGCGGACATCCCCAAGATCGTCCGCGAGAAGGTCCTCGAAATCGGGTACGACTCGTCGGCCAAGGGATTCGACGGCAATTCGTGTGGGGTAAATGTCGCTATCGGTGCACAGTCTCCTGAAATCGCTCAAGGCGTCGACAATTCCCACGAAGCCAGAGTCGAGGGTCTGTCCGACGACGAGATCGATCGTCAGGGTGCAGGTGATCAGGGACTGATGTTCGGTTACGCCAACACCGACACCCCCGAGCTGATGCCGCTGCCGATCGCTCTGGCGCACCGGCTGGCGCGTCGACTCACCGAGGTGCGCAAGAGTGGTGTGCTGCCGTACTTGCGTCCGGATGGCAAGACCCAGGTCACCATCGAATACGACGGTGACCGAGCAGTTCGACTCGACACCGTCGTCGTGTCCACGCAGCACGCTGCCGACATCGACCTGGACAACCTGCTGACTCCCGACATCCGTGAAAAGGTGCTCGGAGCTGTCCTCGCGGATCTCGACGTGTCCACTCTGGACACGTCGAACGTTCGGCTTCTCGTGAATCCGACCGGCAAGTTCGTCCTCGGTGGGCCTATGGGCGATGCGGGCCTGACCGGTCGCAAGATCATCGTCGACACGTACGGGGGCATGGCGCGTCACGGCGGCGGAGCGTTCTCGGGCAAGGATCCGTCCAAGGTCGACCGTAGCGCCGCGTACGCGATGCGCTGGGTCGCCAAGAATGCCGTCGCGGCGGGGCTTGCGGACCGCATCGAGGTGCAGGTTGCCTACGCGATCGGCAAAGCGGCGCCCGTCGGATTGTTCGTCGAGACGTTCGGCACCGAGAAGACAGACCCGGCGCGTATCCAGGCCGCGATTTCCGAGGTCTTCGATCTACGTCCGGGCGCGATCATCCGCGACCTCGATCTGCTCCGCCCGATCTACGCGCAGACCGCTGCGTACGGCCACTTCGGTCGTACGGATATCGACCTGCCATGGGAGTCGACCGACCGGGCCGACAAGCTTCGCGCGGCCGCGGGACTCGCCTGAGCGGGGTAACTTCAGCGGCAGCATCCGAGCTTCCCATTGCTCGGGTGCTGCCGCTCTTGCCTCTCCCGCACCTCGACCGCGAATTCGACTACCTCGTTCCCGCGCAGTTCGATTCCGACGCCAAACCTGGTGTTCGCGTTCGTATTAGGTTTGCCGGCAGGCTCGTCGACGGCTACATTCTCGAGCGGGCGGCGACCAGTGACCATTCGGGCAAACTTGGCTTTCTCGACCGGGTCGTGTCTGCGGAGCGGGTGCTGACCCCCGAGATCACCGAGTTGGTATCCGCAGTGGCGCATCGGTACGCCGGTACCAGAGCAGATGTGCTGAGGTTGGCGGTGCCGCCGCGGCACGCGAAGGTGGAATCCGAGCCTGTTCCCGAGGTGCCCAGCATCGCAGCGCCCACCGACGTCACAGGGTGGGATCAATACACCCACGGCGGCGCGTTCGTCGATGCTGTGCGCGCGAATCGCAGTCCCCGCGCAGTGTGGCAGGCGCTTCCCGGTGAGGATTGGCCCCGCCGTATCGCCGAGATCGCCGCAGTGACGGCAAGTTCCGGACGAAGTGCGGTCATAGTCGTCCCCGACCAACGTGACCTGGCCCGGATGACGGCAGCGTGCGAGTCGGTGGTGGGAGCCGATACGGTG
>NZ_LVCV01000369.1 GCF_001647195.1 Rhodococcus sp. EPR-157
ATGACTGCAGCCTTGGTCGATCTGATCGATTACGACGACGTACTGACCCGTTTCGACCCCGTGTTGGGGATGGAGGTCCACGTCGAGCTGGGCACAGCGACCAAGATGTTCTGCGGTTGCCCGACGGCATTCGGCGCGGAGCCGAACACCCAGGTGTGCCCGGTCTGCCTGAGCCTCCCCGGCGCGCTACCGGTGGTGAACTCCGCAGCCGTGGAGTCCGCGATCCGCATCGGTCTGGCACTGAACTGCTCGATCACCCCGTGGGGGCGCTTCGCGCGGAAGAACTACTTCTACCCGGATCAGCCGAAGAACTACCAGATCTCGCAGTACGACGAGCCGATCGCGACCGAGGGATACCTGGATGTGCTCCTCGACGACGGCAGCACGTTCCGCGTCGAAATCGAGCGCGCACACATGGAAGAAGACACCGGCAAGTCGACTCACGTAGGTGGCGCCACGGGCCGGATCGAGGGCGCAAGTCATTCTCTTCTCGACTACAACCGCGCAGGCGTCCCGCTGGTCGAGATCGTGACGAAGCCGATCACCGGCACTGGCGCGCGGGCACCCGAGGTCGCGCGTGCATACGTGACGGCACTACGTGATCTGCTGAAGGCGTTAGAGGTGTCCGACGTACGCATGGACCAGGGTTCGCTGCGGTGCGACGCGAATGTCTCGCTCATGGAGAAGACG
>NZ_LVCV01000370.1 GCF_001647195.1 Rhodococcus sp. EPR-157
GAAGTGGACGGCACGACCTCGAAGGGACGGAAGAAGGAGACGGCGGAGGACTACCGGTACTTCCCCGAACCCGATCTGGCCCCCGTTGCTCCCGACGCAGCGTGGATCGAAGAACTGCGCGCGACGCTACCGGAACTCCCGTGGCTCCGGCGTGCCCGCATCCAGGCGGACTGGGGTGTGTCCGACGAGGAGATGCGAGACCTGGTCAACTCGGGCGCACTCGAACTCGTCGCTGCGACGGTCGACGCCGGTGCGACGGCTCAGGCGGCGCGCTCGTGGTGGGTGTCCTATCTCGCGCAGCAGGCGAACATCGCAGGTGTCGAGCTCACCGAGCTTGCCATCACCCCCGCCCAGGTCGCCGAGGTCGCCAACCTGGTTGCCGACGGCAAGGTCAACAACAACGGTGCGCGTCAGATCGTCGACGGTGTTCTTGCCGGCGAAGGCGAACCGACCGCTGTCATGGCGGCGCGCGGACTCGTCGTGGAGAAGGACGACACCAAGTTGCAGGCAGCTGTCGACGAGGCACTCGCGGCCAATCCTGGTGTGGCCGACAAGATTCGCGCCGGCAAGGTGCAAGCCGCGGGCGCAATCGTCGGTGCCGTCATGAAAGCGACTCGGGGACAAGCGGATGCGGCACGTGTGAAGGAACTCGTACTGGCTGCCTGCAGCTGAGCTGAAGTATTCCCATGCCCTCGGCGGGAGCGTCGCTGTTTCTGATAGCGCTGATCGCTGTGCTGGCGCCGCTCCTTGCCGGGTTCGTGCCGCGCAGGCTGCTGCCCGAAGTCGTTCTCCTTCTGGTGTTCGGCATGATCGTCGGGCCCAACGTTCTCGGTTGGGCAGTCGACGGCAGTGAGGTCGACCTACTGCGCCAGCTCGGTCTCGGAATGTTGTTCCTGCTCGCGGGATTCGAGATCGACGTCTCGGAGATCACTGGACGGGGCGGCCGTCGCGCAGTGGTGACGTGGCTGATCAGTCTCACAGCGGCATTCGCGGCCGTATTGCTGCTCGGACGTTCTGGAGCTGTGTCCGCGGAGATCGCTGTCGCGATCGCGTTGACGTCGACAGCTCTCGGCACACTGCTACCGATCCTGAAGGACAGTGGTCTCCAGAGTTCTGCACTGGGACGCACTGTGATCAATCACGGCGCGATCGGTGAACTCGGTCCGGTGATCGCGATGGCGATCCTGCTGGGATCGCGTGGAGATATCGAATCCATCGTGATTCTAGGGTTGTTCGTTCTTGCCGCGATCGCCGTCGGCTTCGTTCCGCTTGCTCTGCGGCGTGAAGGCTCGAAGCTGCTCGCGGTGATCCGGCGGGGCTCGGACACGACTGCCCAGACCACGGTGCGTCTGACGGTTCTCCTCCTGATCACATTGACCGCAATCGCGACGGTCTTCGGCCTCGACATCATCCTCGGTGCGTTCGCTGCGGGCTTCATCCTGCGCCGCGTGATGCCCACCGGCGACGAGCAACTGGAGGTGAAGCTCGGAGGTCTGGCGTTCGGCTTTCTGATTCCGGTCTTCTTCGTCACTTCGGGCATGTCGATCGACGTCAGCGCGGTCATTGCTGCGCCAGGTGTTCTCGTTGCCTTCCTGGCTCTTCTCGTCCTGGTACGTGGACTGCCTGTGTTCTTCGCGACGAGGTGGGACGCGCAGAGCGAGTTCAGCACGCGCGAACAGGTCCGCGTCGCGCTCTATGCGACGACTGGCCTTCCGCTGATCGTCGCTGTCACCGGCGTGGCCGTCGACTCCGGTCAGATGTCGACCGCGAGTGCGTCCATACTCGTTGCGGCGGGCGCTATCACGGTGCTCGTCCTACCGATGATTGCGACGCTGCTCGCCGGCGACACCGGGGCTAGTCGAAGCCGCCGCCGCCCGCAGGAACCGGGATCTTGACGACCCGATCGTCGTTGGGCCCTGGCGTCTCGCCGTTCTTGTTGACGGTGCCTGCCCAGATCTGACCGTCGGGAGAGATCGCGGCACCGTTCAACTGGCCGTAGCGGTCCTGCACGAGCAGAGACGGTGCCGCTGTGACCGCGCCGGTGTTCTCGTCGGTGACCAACACCGCCATCGCCTTGGCGTTCGTCAGGGCTATGGCCACCGCACCCGGCCCGGCTCCGCACCCGGCGACGCCCGGTCGGTCGGGCCACGTCCAGACGGGGGAGATGACGGCGCCGAGAGGATCGATGCGTTGGAGTCGATCTTCGACGGCAGTGCGATCGGTAACCCAGATTCCGCCGGTCGGGTCGATACAGACGTCGCCGGCTGTACCGATGCCGCTGAGCGCAACCTGTGGGGCAGGACCGTTCTGAGACGGAACAAGGGACTCGACACGGAGGAGCTTGCCGGCGAGGGACGTCGGATCGGTTGCGGCGGCAGGGCTACCGGCGTCACCGGTCAGCACCAACAGCTGTCTCGGGTTGTAGAAGTCGAGTGCCCCGCGATTCCCCTGCGCGCTCTTCGGGATTCCGGTGAGTACGTCCTTCGGCGTATCACCCGCGGCGATGCGAACGACGCGGTTGTCCGATTGCGTCGTGATGTATGCGTACATCAGACCGTCCTCGGTGTAGCTGGGCGACAGAGCCAGATCGAGCAGGCCGCCGTCACCACTGGCGTCGACGTTCACCCTCGCGATCTCGATCGGAGACCGGCCCTGCGCCACTTGCACTATTCGGCCGGTGCGACGTTCGGCGACCAACGCAGACGCACCGTCGGGCAGCATGACGAGCCCGCCGGTGGTGTCGAGGCACGTAGCAATGACGTTCGGATCGAGATCGACACACGGGCCGGGAGGTGTCGTCGGGCCGTTCGGAGTCGTGGACGTCGGCGGAGCATTCGGATCGGCGGGATCGATCTCGGCGGCGCCGAACGAGGGCTCGGGAGTGAAGGGAGAAGCGGTCGAGTCGTCGAATCGGGCACAGCCGGCCACGAGGACCGTGGTCATCGCCACAACGGTCGCGAGGGTTGCTGTTCGGGACGAGGCACGCACCAGCTTCATACCCGAAACGTTACTCGAGGGCCCGGCAGCCTCTGCGATGCGACGCACAAATCGGCGCCGCGCCAGGCCGGAATGCAGGGGATTCGACCTCGGCTCGCTCTAGTGTTGACGTGTGACCGACAAGCCTCGCGACCCCGAACGATCCGACACAGGCTACGAGCCCGCGTCGAGTCCGTACGACCAGCCGACCGAAAAATTGCATCCCAAGACCGAAGACGAACTGGACTTCGGTAGAAGTGGGTCGGGGACCTATCCGACAGAGCAGATCCCGTCGTTCCGGCCGTCGCAGTTCGACGAACCGATTGCGCCGGACAGCCGTTCCGGGTACTCCGAGCAGCCGACCGAGGTCATGAAGTCGACTCCGGCGCCTGCGTATGCCGCCGCAGACCCCGAACCCGTGGTGCGGACCGAGACGGTGGAGATTCCCGCGAGACGCGGAACGACCGACCTCGGGCTATTGCTGCTCAGGCTCGTCGTCGGTGGGATCTTCCTGGTCCACGGTCTGCAGAAGCTCGTCGGAATCTGGAACGGGCCGGGACTCGATGGCTTTCGGTCCCTGCTCGAGGAGAGCGGCTACGAGCAGGCCAACTTACTGGCCATCGCCGGCGCGGTCGGCGAGACGGCCGGCGGAGCGTTACTGATCCTCGGTCTCGCAACGCCGTTCGCCGGCGCTGCGGTGCTGAGCGTGATCATCAATGCCTGGTGCTTCAAACAGGCCGCGGAGCCAGGCTTGCAGTTCTTCGCACCGAGCGGAGTCGAATACGAAACGGTGCTCGGTATCGCCGCTGCCGCGATTATTTTGACCGGTCCGGGCAAGATCGCTCTCGATGGCCGTCGGGGATGGGCGACGCGTCCGCGATTCGGTTCGTTCCTCGCACTCGTTCTCGGCGTCGCCGGAGGCGTGTGCATGTGGATCTTCCTCAACGGTGCGAATCCGCTGGTCCAGTAAGGCTGGGGCCTTCGGCCCAGTGGCGCGGTTAAGTGCACCAGGGTGCACTCAATCACGCCACTGGGCCGGGACGGCCGGTCACGGAACGTATCGGACCGCACCCTTGTCCGCCGAGGTGGCGAGCGCCGCGTACGCGCGCAAAGCAGTGGTGACCGTGCGCTGACGGTCCACCGGCTGCCATGGCCGCTCGGATGCCTCCATCTTTGCCCGACGGGCAGCCAGGGTCTCCTCTTCGACGAGTATCTCGAGTGTGCGCGACGCAACGTCGATGCGGACCTGGTCACCGTTCTCGACGAGACCGATCACGCCACCGGCAGCAGCTTCCGGCGAGATGTGGCCGATGGACAGCCCGGAGGTTCCGCCGGAGAAGCGTCCGTCGGTGATCAGAGCGCACACCTTTCCGAGCCCCGCGCCCTTGAGAAACGCGGTCGGGTGCAGCATCTCCTGCATGCCCGGACCACCCTTGGGGCCCTCGTAGCGCACGACCAGAACGTCGCCGGCTGTGATCTTCTTCTGCAGGATCGCCGAGACTGCTTCCTCTTGCGACTCGACGACGAGCGCAGGGCCTTGGAACGAGAACAGTTCCTCGTCGATGCCCGCGGTCTTGAGGATGGCGCCGTCGAGGGCAATGTTCCCGCGCAGCACCACCAGACCACCTTCGACGGTGTAGGCATGCTCTTTGTCTCGGATGCATCCGCCGGTAGCGTCGGTGTCGAGGGAGGACCATCGGTTCTCGGTCGAGAACGGCTCGATCGTGCGAACGCCGCCAGGGGCGGCATGGAAGAGCTCCAGTGCCTCGTCCGACGCCTTG
The DNA here is from genome assembly GCF_001647195.1 of Rhodococcus sp. EPR-157. Taxonomy (GTDB): domain Bacteria; phylum Actinomycetota; class Actinomycetes; order Mycobacteriales; family Mycobacteriaceae; genus Rhodococcoides. Next base: position 4,758 of record NZ_LVCV01000370.1, read on the forward strand.
CCCGAGCGAATGTCCCACGTGTCGAGCCACTCGTCGAAACTCTTCGTGTGCACTGTCGACACGTCGGTTTCCAATAGGTCCGCCCGGCGGAGTTCACCGAGAAGCGCCGGAATTCCGCCGGCCCGGTGGACGTCTTCCATGTGATAGTCGGAGTTGGGGGACACCTTGGACAAACACGGCACCTTGCGACTGATGGCGTCGATGGTGTCGAGATCGAAGTCGACCTCGCCTTCCTGAGCTGCAGCCAGGGTGTGCAACACGGTATTGGTGGAACCGCCCATTGCCACGTCGAGAGCCATCGCGTTGCGGAAGGCGGCAGGAGTTGCGATGTTTCGCGGCAGAACGGACTCGTCCTCGTCGCGGTAGTACTTCAGCGCCGCCTCGACGACGGTGGTGCCCGCACGCTGGAACAGCGCATACCTGGCCTTGTGGGTGGCGAGCGTCGAGCCGTTGCCGGGCAGCGCCAATCCCAGCGCCTCGGTGAGGCAATTCATGGAGTTGGCAGTGAACATGCCGGAGCAGGACCCGCAGGTCGGGCACGCGCTGCGCTCGACTTCGTCCAGTCCTTCTTCGGACACAGCATCGTTGGCGCTCGCCGAGATCGCGGTGATGAGGTCCGTCGGGGCCTGCGCGACGCCGCCGACGACGACCGCCTTGCCTGCTTCCATCGGCCCGCCCGAGACGAAGACGGACGGAATGTTCAGCCGCATGGCCGCATTGAGCATTCCGGGCGTGATCTTGTCGCAGTTGGAGATGCAGACGAGCGCGTCGGCCGTGTGCGCATTTGCCATGTATTCGACCGAATCGGCGATGATTTCGCGGCTCGGGAGCGAATAGAGCATGCCGCCGTGGCCCATTGCGATTCCGTCGTCGACGGCGATGGTGTGGAACTCGCGGGGGACACCGCCCGCAGCGCGCACGGCGTCGGCGACGATCTCGCCGACATTCTTCAGATGGACGTGCCCGGGTACGAACTGCGTGTAGGAATTGGCGATCGCCACGATCGGTTTCCCGAAATCCGAATCTGTCATTCCGGTGGCGCGCCACAGCGAGCGCGCGCCTGCTGCGTTGCGTCCGACAGTGGTGACCCGTGACCGTAGCGGCGGCATAAAGTGTCTTCCTCAATCCCGAGAGCGGTTATCGCGTGCCCGAGATTACTCCCGACCTACAAGCCCTTTTCCTCTGGCGTGACCGTCTCGTCTTCGTCTGCAGCGGCGGCCGCTGCCGCGTACGGGTCGGTGATCCGACCACCGCTGGCGGCGGCGAGCAGCGGCAGGAGTTCGAAGCGAACCAACGGAAGCGACTTCTCGGATTTGTCGTCGAGCACCACCCGGGCCCATCGGCGATCGGGGAAGTGGATCCCGCGCACCTCGTCCCAGCGGACCGAGTCGGATCCGAAGACCCGGCGCATTGCCAGTCCGTCGGGACCGACGACTGTGCGCACCCGGATCACCCAGACGGCGACGGCGATCGGAAGTACGAACAGCCATCCGAAAGCGGCGGGCCAGCTGATTGCGGGGAACGCGACACCGAACACGAGGAGGGCGACGCCGACCAGCGCTAGGCGCGGGAGACGGATGACCTGCGGGGACGGATCGGGCGTATGGGAGGATATGTCCGGTGGTTCGGACTGCTGCGAAGGTGACACCCCTTCATCTTCGCATTGCATCTACGCGATCTCACATAATGGGATTGCGTCGTGACGAGTTTGACTCTTCGCTATGCGCGCGCCTACCGTCGAGCGCGTGAAGCGAACATGGATACTCGTAATCGGCCGGCGCGTCGTCGCCTGAGCCGGTTCACTCCTACTCGCATCGACGCGCCACCCTCGTCCAGCCTCGGCTGACGGGGGTTTTTTCTTGCCCAGAGATCGCCCAGCAATTTCTTTCATACTGAGGAAGCATCAGTGAGCGCACCAACTGCACGCCCAGGGCCCACGACACGTAAGTCGGGGGCAGCCAACAGCTCGTCGGCGCCCGAAAACAACGGCGCCATCGACGGATCCCGACGCCACGTCGCCCCCGAGAAGGTGACCGGCGCACAATCCGTCGTTCGAGCACTCGAGGAACTCGACGTCGACACGGTATTCGGCATTCCGGGCGGCGCCGTGCTTCCGGTATACGACCCACTGTTCGACTCGAAGAAGGTTCGACACGTCCTCGTTCGCCACGAGCAGGGCGCGGGTCACGCTGCAACTGGATACGCGCAGGCCACCGGCCGCGTCGGCGTCTGCATGGCCACGTCCGGACCTGGTGCCACCAACCTGGTGACCCCGCTCGCCGACGCTCAGATGGACTCGGTCCCGATCGTCGCGATCACCGGACAGGTCGCTCGCAGCCTCATCGGCACCGACGGCTTCCAGGAGGCCGATATCTCCGGCATCACCATGCCGGTGACAAAGCACAACTTCCTGATCACCGATGGGGCGGACATCCCGCGCATCATGGCCGAGGCGTTCTACATCGCGTCATCAGGTCGGCCCGGCGCTGTTCTCGTCGACATCCCGAAGGACGTCCTGCAGGCGCAGACCACGTTCTCGTGGCCGCCGGAAATGCGCCTCCCCGGGTACCGTCCGGTGACCAAACCGCACGGCAAGCAGGTCCGCGAAGCAGCCAGGTTCATCGCCGACTCCAAGCAGCCCGTCCTGTACGTCGGAGGCGGCGTCATCAAGGCGAACGCATCTGCAGAGTTGCTCGAACTGGCCGAACTGACCGGCATCCCGGTCGTCACCACGTTGATGGCGCGTGGCGCGTTCCCGGATACACACCAGCTGAACCTGGGCATGCCGGGAATGCACGGCACCGTTGCGGCTGTGGCTTCTCTCCAGCGGAGCGACCTGCTCATCACGCTGGGTGCACGATTCGACGACCGCGTCACCGGACAGCTGTCGTCGTTCGCGCCCAATGCCAAGGTCATCCACGCCGACATCGACCCTGCCGAGATCGGCAAGAACCGCTACGCCGACGTCCCGATCGTGGGCGACTGCAAAGAGGTCATCACCGAGCTCATCGAGGCGATCCGAGCCGATCAGGCAACCGGCACCACCCTCGAGCTCGAGGATTGGTGGCAGTACCTGGACGGGATTCGAAAGACCTACCCGCTCAGCTACGACCGTCCGAGCGACGGCAGCATGTCCCCGGAGTTCGTGATCTCCTCGGTCGGCAAGTTCGCCGGACCCGATGCGATCTACTGCGCGGGCGTCGGACAGCACCAGATGTGGGCTGCGCAGTTCATCAACTACGAGAAGCCGCGCACGTGGCTGAACTCGGGCGGGCTCGGCACGATGGGCTATGCAGTTCCCGCGGCGATGGGTGCCAAGATGGGCCTTCCCGACGCCGAGGTCTGGGCCATCGACGGTGACGGCTGCTTCCAGATGACCAACCAGGAACTCGCGACGTGTGCAGTCGAGGGCATCCCGATCAAGGTTGCATTGATCAACAACGGCAACCTCGGCATGGTGCGTCAGTGGCAGACTCTGTTCTACGAAGAGCGCTACTCGAACACCAATCTGGGTACCCACGGCGCGCAGCGCATCCCGGACTTCGTCAAGCTGGCGGAAGCGCTTGGTTGTGTCGGAATTCGTTGCGAGCGTGAGGAAGACGTCGACGCTGTGATTGCACAGGCACGTGCGATCAACGACCGCCCTGTCGTCATCGACTTCATCGTCGGCGCCGACGCCCAGGTGTGGCCGATGGTGGCTGCGGGTACCGGCAACGACGAGATCATGGCGGCGCGCGGGATCCGTCCGTTGTTCGACGAGGACGAAGCCTCCGTCGCGGAGCCGGCGATCATCCACGAGGCCATGGCGCGAGAACAAGCCCACGGCGACGCCCTGCACGCAGAAGTTCAGTCAACCGACGCGAAAGGCATCGACAAGTGAGCACGAGCCATACCCTCAGCGTTCTCGTCGAGGACAAGCCAGGTGTGCTGGCCCGCGTTGCCGCACTGTTCTCACGTCGCGGCTTCAACATCTCTTCGCTTGCGGTCGGGGGCACCGAGATTCCCGGGATTTCACGCATGACGATCGTCGTGACCGTTGACGAGTTCCCGCTCGAGCAGGTGACGAAGCAGCTCAACAAGCTCATCAACGTCATCAAGATCGTCGAGCAGGACGACGACTCGTCGGTTGCGCGTGAGCTCCTGCTCATCAAGGTTCGTGCAGACTCGAGCGTGCGCAGCGAGGTCATCGAGACCGTCAATCTGTTCCGCGCCAAGGTGATCGACGTATCGCCCGAGGCTGTGACGGTCGAGGCGACGGGCACACGCTCGAAGCTCGATGCGTTGCTCAAGATGTTGGACCCCTATGGAATTCGAGAAATAGTTCAGTCGGGAGTCGTTGCCGTCGGACGTGGACCGAAATCGATCACAGCGTCGCGCTGAGCGGCGGAAGTGATATTCAGCGAAATCGAAGGAAAGGTTACAAACAGTGGCAGTCGAGATGTTCTACGACGACGATGCTGATCTGTCGATCATTCAGGGCCGCAAGGTCGCTGTGATCGGCTACGGAAGCCAGGGCCACGCGCACTCGCTGAGCCTGCGCGACTCCGGCGTCGATGTGCGCATCGGCCTGGCGGCTGGCTCGAAGTCTCGCGCCAAGGCGGAGGAGCAGGGCCTGAAGGTCGGCACTCCCGCCGAGGTGTCCGAGTGGGCGGACGTGATCATGGTGCTCGCACCCGACACCGCCCAGGCCAAGATCTTCTCCGAGGAGATCGAGCCCAACCTGAAGGACGGCGACGCGCTGTTCTTCGGCCACGGACTCAACATCCACTTCGACCTGATCAAGGCTCCCGAATTCGTCACCGTCGGCATGGTCGCACCCAAGGGCCCCGGCCACCTCGTGCGTCGCCAGTTCGTCGACGGCAAGGGCGTTCCCGCGCTCATCGCCATCGATCAGGACCCGAAGGGTGAGGGCCAGGCGCTCGCACTGTCGTGGGCCAAGGGCATCGGCGGCACCCGCGCAGGCGTCATCAAGACCACGTTCAAGGAAGAAACCGAGACCGACCTCTTCGGCGAGCAGGCCGTGCTCTGCGGTGGCACCGAAGAACTCGTCAAGACGGGCTTCGAGGTCATGGTCGAGGCCGGATACGCGCCCGAGATGGCGTACTTCGAGGTGCTGCACGAGCTCAAGCTCATCGTCGACCTCATGTACGAGGGTGGCATCGCTCGGATGAACTACTCGGTGTCCGACACCGCCGAGTTCGGTGGCTACCTCTCGGGACCGCGCGTCATCGATGCAGGCACCAAGGAGCGGATGAAGGCCATTCTGGCCGACATCCAGTCGGGTGAGTTCACCCGTCGCCTGGTCGCCAACGTCGAGAACGGCAACACCGAGCTCGAGGGACTCCGCAAAGCCAACGCCGAGCATCCCATCGAGGTCACCGGCAAGAAGCTGCGCGACCTGATGAGCTGGGTCGATCGGCCGATCACCGAAACCGCCTGACGTTCAACTGCACATCGAGGGGCACCCGAGGCGCGTGTTCGGCACGCGTGCGGGTGCCTCTCGGTCGTCACCCCGCGAGGGTGGGAACCTGTTCCATCCGGCCGCACATCTAAACTCGACCCGCACCGCAGACACAAAGCCCAGCTCGACCGACAGAAGTTTCCAACCGAAATAGGGGAGTTTTTCACGTGAGCCAGCCAGGCCGTCCTGTCGTACTGATCGCCGACAAACTTGCGCAGTCCACCGTCGAGGCACTTGGCGACGGCGTCGAGGTTCGTTGGGTCGACGGACCGGACCGCCCGGCTCTGCTCGCCGCGGTCCCCGAGGCCGACGCGATCCTCGTTCGATCCGCCACTACTGTCGACGCCGAAGTGCTCTCGGCCGGAACGAACCTGAAGATCGTCGCCCGTGCAGGCGTGGGCCTCGACAACGTCGACGTGCCCGCAGCCACCGAGCGCGGCGTCCTCGTCGTCAACGCGCCGACGTCCAACATCCACACCGCAGCCGAGCACGCGGTCACGTTGCTTCTTTCTGCAGCTCGCCAGATTCCGGCGGCGGACGCGACCCTGCGTCAGCACGAATGGAAGCGCAGCAAGTTCAACGGAGTGGAAATCTTCGGCAAGACCGTCGGCGTCGTCGGACTCGGCCGAATCGGTCAGCTGTTCGCGCAACGGCTGGCAGCCTTCGAAACCCACGTCATCGCGTACGACCCGTACGTCTCCGCTGCCCGCGCAGCGCAGCTGGGCATCGAACTCGTCACCCTCGACGAGCTGCTCACGCGTGCAGACATGTTCTCCGTTCACCTGCCGAAGACACCCGAGACCAAGGGCATCATCGGCAAGGAAGCACTCGCCAAGACCAAGCCTGGTGTCATCGTCGTCAACGCTGCCCGCGGTGGACTCGTCGACGAGCAGGCGCTCGCCGACGCCATCACCAGTGGCCACGTCTTCGCTGCAGGCATCGACGTCTACGCGTCCGAGCCCTGCACCGACAGTCCGTTGTTCGAGTTGCCGCAGGTCGTCGTGACTCCGCACCTCGGCGCCTCGACCAC
>NZ_LVCV01000371.1 GCF_001647195.1 Rhodococcus sp. EPR-157
GTCAAGGGCGGAGCCGTCGGCGAAGAGGTTTCGCCATGGCTCGAAATCGTTCGCAAGCAGGGCGTGCTGCTCGGTGCACTGTCCGAAGAGCTCCCTTCGTCGCTGTCGGTGGATGTCCGCGGCGAACTGGCGGCAGAGGACGTCGAGATCCTGAAGCTTTCGGCGCTGCGCGGGCTGTTCTCCGCTGTCATCGAGGACTCGGTCACGTTCGTCAACGCCCCGTCGCTCGCCGAAGAACGAGGTGTCACAGCCGAGGTCACGAAGGCGTCCGAGAGCGAGAACCACCGCAGCGTCGTCGATATCCGCGCCGTCTACGGCGACGGAAGCGTCCTCAACGTCGCCGGAACGCTCACCGGTACTTCGCAGGTCGAGAAGATCGTCAACATCAACGGTCGCAACTTCGAACTCCGAGCCGAGGGCAAGAACCTCATCGTCAACTACGCCGACCAGCCGGGAAGCCTCGGCCGCATCGGTACGTTGCTCGGGGACGCCGGCATCGACATCCAAGCTGCCGCACTCAGCCAGGACTCGGAAGGCGACGGCGCGACGATCCTTCTTCGCGTCGACAAGGACGTGTCCTCGGAGCTCCGTGCAAGTATCGCCAGTGCAGTGGGCGCGTCGACGATCGAACTCGTCGACCTGTCCTGAGCTGTTCTGATCCGACACGTACCCGATTGCCCCGAAAGAACGAGGAGTCAATGAAGCTCGCCGTCATCGCCGGAGATGGAATAGGTCCCGAGGTTGTCGAACAAGCGCTGAAGGTGCTCGACGTCGTCGTGCCCGGTACCTCGAAGACCGAGTACGACCTCGGTGCTCGCCGGTACAACGCGACCGGTGAGCTTCTCCCGGATTCGGTGCTCGACGAACTTCGCGGGCACGACGCAATTCTCTTGGGCGCAATCGGTGATCCGTCGGTGCCCAGCGGCGTGCTCGAACGCGGTCTGCTGTTGCGGGCCCGTTTCGAGCTCGATCACCACATCAACCTGCGGCCGGCGAAGCTGTACCCGGGCGTAGTCGGTCCGCTCGACGGCAACAAGGCAATCGACGTCGTCGTGGTTCGCGAAGGTACCGAAGGTCCGTACACGGGCAACGGCGGTGCATTGCGGGTTAACACCCCGCACGAGGTTGCCACCGAGGTCAGCGTCAACACGCGCTACGGCGTCGAACGCGTCGTACGTGACGGGTTCGCCCGGGCACTCGGACGTCGTAAGCACCTCACGTTGCTGCACAAGACCAACGTGCTGACCTTCGCCGGAAGCCTGTGGGCACGCACGGTCGAGGCGGTGTCCACGGAGTTCCCCGACGTCGAGGTCGCCTACCAGCACATCGACGCGGCGATGATCCACCTCGTCACCGATCCGGGGCGCTTCGATGTCATCGTCACCGACAACCTGTTCGGCGACATCGTGACCGACCTGTCGGCCGCCGTCAGTGGCGGAATCGGGCTCGCAGCCAGCGGAAACATCGACGCGACGAGGACGAACCCGTCCATGTTCGAGCCCGTCCACGGCAGTGCGCCCGACATCGCGGGACAGGGTAAGGCCGATCCGACGGCTGCAATCCTGTCGGTCTCGCTGCTCCTCGCTCACCTCGGCGATCATGCGAACTCCGAGCGCGTCGAAGCGGCAGTCGCCGCCGACCTCGCCTCGCGCGGGGCGGCAGCCGCAAGCACCTCGGAGGTCGGCGACCGAATCGCCGGGCGGTTGTAGCTAGGGCTCGCCCTTTTTCGCACCGAATGTCCCGTTCGGTCTCCACTGCGGAGACCGAATGGGACATTCGCTGTTTCTGGGGTGTCCACCGGTGACCGAATGAGTCGTTCGCTAGCGCCCCGGGTGACCGAATCAGGCACTCGGTCCCGCCAAGTGACCGAATGAGACACTCGCACACTCAGAGTGACCGAGACAGACATTCGGTCCCGCCAAGTGACCGAAACAGCATCATTCGCTCACCGCGGGGGGCGGGGCCCGAACCGAGCCCGACCCAGAACGGCGACTACTCGCGCGACTCGTGATCGTCAGGGATCACAGGTACGGACAGGGCAGGGAAGACGGCCGATACCAGGAATGCCAAAGGGAAGCTGACCGCTGCGAGTGCGCCGAAGGTGGGAGGCACCAGGGACGCGGCGATGAACTGCCCCGTGTTCTGGACGCCGAGAGCCCGACCGCTCCAGTACGGACCCGAGTACTCGGCGACGGCTGTGAACGCAAGCCCGTTCGGTGCGACGGTGACGATCGATGCGACCACGAGTAGGGCGACGGAGAGAGGTGAATCGAGCCAGTCCGTCAGTGCGAGGCCCAGCATGCTGACTGCCGCGCTGGCAGCTACCCATCGCAGGGGCCGCATCCGGCTTTCGACGCGGTCGGACAGCGCGCCGATCCCCATCCGGCCGAGCGCCCCGAGGATCTGCGTGACGGTCACGAGTATGCCTGCCGACGCGGCCGACCATTCACGATCGGACATCAGCCACACCAGTGCGTAGGTCCATACGACGTACTGGGGGACGACGAGCAGGACAGACGTCGAGTGGATTCGCCACAATTGACTGCTCGACCGATACGGGTTCGCGAGTAGACCTTTCTCTGCAGCTGCTGCCCGGCTCGGTCGTGGGGGATCGACGACGGCCAGGCACAGGAGACCTCCGGTGAGGCAGATGATCGCCGGGACGAGGAGGGCAGCAGAGACGCCGTGATCGCGTGCGATGGAGGGGATGGTCAGGGCGGCGATGGCGACGCCGAGTGGTACCGACATCTGGCGGATTCCCATTGCGAGGCCTCGTCGTTCCGGCGGAAACCAGCCGACGACTACTCGACCCGACGCGCTGTTCGCACTTGCGGCCGCCATGCCGCCCGCGAGGAGACAGAGGCCCAGAAGCAGAAACGAGGTCGTGAATACGGCTGCGAAGCTGAAGAGTGCGGTGAGTCCGAGGCCGATCACCAACACCAGTCGTTCGCCGATGCGATCGACGAGTACACCCCAGGCAATGAGAGTCAGCATTATTCCGACTGTCGGCATCGCGACGAGTAGTCCTGCGCTGGCGAGGCTGAGGCCTCGGTCGTCGTGCAGTGCCGGAATGAGAAATGCTGCGCCGTTGATGAAGACCGCACCCGCCGTCTGCGCGAGCATTCCGAGTGCCAGCATGAACCATTTTCGCGACGTGCGTGTTCGATGATGACGGTCCGTCGTGGTCATGGCCTATCCTTAAATCTCACTATATGGTCATCGAATCTTGCATGGTGAAACGATGAGTGGACTGTACACCCGTCATGGCGGGGCTATCGGACGGGCGTGCCGACGCGCGGACTAGTGGTCGATAGACTTTCGACATGCGTCTCGGTCGAATTGCAAGTCCTGATGGTGTGGCGTTCGTGAGTATCGAGGGAGAAGGTGAGCAGCAGACGGCTCGGGAGATCGCCGAACATCCTTTCGGCACACCGACCTTCACCGGTCGATCCTGGCCTCTCGCTGACGTGCGCCTGCTTGCGCCGATTCTGGCGAGCAAGATCATCGCCATCGGAAAGAACTACGCGGCACACGCGGCGGAGATGGGCGGAGAGGCGCCGAAGGATCCGGTCATCTTCATCAAGCCCAACACCTCGATCGTCGGTCCCGGTGCCCCGATCGTCCTGCCTCCGACGTCCAGCGAGGTGCACTACGAGGGAGAACTCGCAGTCGTCATCGGTCGTCCCTGCAAGGACGTCCCTGCGGCCAAAGCTCTCGACGTAGTACTCGGCTACACGATCGCGAACGACGTCTCCGCGCGTGATCATCAGCGTCAGGACGGTCAGTGGACCAGGGCGAAAGGGCACGACACGTTCTGCCCGCTCGGACCCTGGATCGAAACCACGCTCGATGCCTCCGACGTCGAGATAAAGACCGAGGTCGACGGTGCGGTCGCGCAGCGCAGCCGAACGTCTCTGCTTCTGCACGACATCCCGGAGATCATCGAATGGATCTCTGCGGTGATGACTTTGCTGCCGGGCGACGTGATCCTCACCGGAACGCCCGAGGGGGTCGGGCCGATCACCGCGGGACAGACGGTGTCGATCACCGTCGAGGGCATCGGTACCTTGACCAATCCTGTTGCAGCGAAAAGCTAGAGACCAATTCATCCCCTCGAACGTGAGCGAGCTATGACCTCCACCGAAGTACGTGTTCGATTCTGTCCGTCACCGACGGGCACGCCGCATGTCGGATTGATCCGAACCGCGTTGTTCAACTGGGCATTCGCCCGACACCACGGCGGAACCTTCGTCTTTCGCATCGAGGACACCGATGCTGCGCGCGATTCGGAGGAGTCGTACGCGGCGATTCTCGACGCGTTGCGGTGGCTCGGACTGTCCTGGGACGAAGGCCCGGAGGTCGGTGGGCCCTACGAACCGTACCGCCAGTCGCTCCGTCGTGATCAGCATCTCGAGGTTGTGCAGAAGCTGCTCGACGCCGGTGAGGCATACGAATCCTTCTCGACTCCGGAGGAGGTCGAGGCCAGGCACCTCGCTGCCGGCCGCGACCCGAAGTTGGGTTACGACAACTACGATCGGGATCTGACCGCGGATCAGAAGGCGGCGTTCCTGGCGGACGGACGCAAAGCCGTTGTGCGCCTTCGGATGCCGAACCACGATCTTTCGTGGGACGACCTCGTGCGTGGCGAGACGACCTTCAAGGCCGGGACGGTCCCTGACTTCGCGCTCACACGCGGAAACGGAATTCCCCTGTATACCTTGGTCAATCCCGTGGACGATGCTTTGATGAAGATCACCCATGTCCTTCGCGGTGAGGACCTTCTGTCGTCGACTCCGCGTCAGCTCGCATTGTACGAAGCGCTCGAGCGGATCGGTGTCGCGAGCTTCACGCCGCAGTTCGGTCATCTGCCGTTCGTGATGGGACAGGGGAACAAGAAGCTCTCCAAGAGGGATCCCGAATCGAACCTGTTCATCCACCGCGACCGCGGCTTCGTTCCCGAGGGTCTTCTCAACTATCTTGCCCTTCTCGGATGGGGTATCTCGGACGATCACGACGTATTTTCTCTCGACGAGATGGTCGCCGCGTTCGACATCTCGAAAGTCAATTCGAATCCAGCGAGATTCGACCAGAAGAAGGCCGACGCGATCAATGCCGAGCACATCAGGCTTCTCGAGCCGGCCGACTTCGCTGCTCGTCTCCGCGCGTTCCTGACCGAACAGGGTCACCTTTCCTCGGAAATCGACGATGCGCAGTTCGCCGTCGCGGCAGATCTGGTTCAGACGCGCATCGTCGTGCTGTCCGACGCGTGGGCACTGCTGAAATTCCTCTATGTCGCCGACGGGGAATTCGCGATCGATCCGGCTGCAGCTGCGAAGAACCTCGGTAGCGATGCCGGACCGGTGCTCGACGCGACCATCGCTGCGCTCGAGGCGGTGCCCGAGTGGCGAACCGCAGCGTTGGAAGAGTCCTTGAAGGCGGCCCTGATCGACGGTCTCGAGCTCAAGCCTCGTAAGGCGTTCGCTCCGGTGCGGGTTGCGGTGACCGGATCTCACATCAGCCCTCCGCTCTACGAGTCGATGGAGTTGCTGGGCCGGGACACGACGTTGGCACGACTCGCCGCTGCGCGCGCCACGGTCGGCCAGGCGTCGTGATCCCTTGAGCGCGGCCGGCCGGTTGGACCGGATGCAACGCAAGCATCCGGTCCTCGGGTTTCCGCTGGCGGTGATCTACAAGTTCGTCGACGATCAAGGTGGATATCTTGCGGCCCTGATCGCGTACTACGCGTTCGTCTCTCTCTTTCCTCTGCTGTTGCTCGCATCGACCATTCTCGGGATCGTGCTTGCCGGTAACCCCGAGTTGCAGCAGCAAATCCTCGACTCCGCACTGAGTCAGATTCCGATCATCGGTTCCGATGTCGGCGAGCCCGACAAGATCGGTGGTGGGACACTCGGATTGGTCGTCGGTGTTCTCGGGTCGCTCTACGGTGGACTCGGAGTCGCGGTGGCCGTCCAGAACGCGATGAACACCGCGTGGGCGGTTCCCAAGAATCTTCGTCCCGATCCGATCTTTGCGCGTGTTCGGGGAATGGCTCTGCTCAGCACTGTCGGGGTTGCGGTCCTTGCGATCACGGCCGTGAACGTCGCAAGCTCCGCCGGATATTTCGGAGCCGTCAGTGGCGCCGTGGTTCTCGCCGCAGTGGTCGTTCTGAACGTCATCGTATTCACCATCGCCTTCCGGCTCGCCACCGCGCGAGCGCTCTCGGTAGCCGACGTGCTCCCCGGTGCGGTCGTGGCCGGTGTCATCTGGCAGCTGTTGCAGACGTTCGGCGGCGTCTACATCAAGTACGTCGTCTCGCGGGCCTCGATCACCAATGGGGTGTTCGCCGTCGTTCTCGGTCTCCTTGCATTCATGTACATCGCAGCCGCCCTCGTCGTGATTTCAGTCGAGATCAACGTGGTTCGTGTCGACAAGTTGTATCCGCGTGCCCTTCTGACGCCGTTCACCGACGACGTACAGCTGACCGAGGGGGACAGGCTGACCTATACAGGGCAGGCCGAAGCACAGCGGAGCAAGGGATTCGAGGAGATCGACGTGACGTTCGACGGTCCCCGCGGCGAGGATCAATCCGGCTCGGCATAACACTCTCTGATCGCGACATCCATGGGGAATCGAATCTCCGTGTCGCCGAACAACAACCGCGTCGCGGTCTCGGCGGCCTCGATGACGAGGCGGGCTGCCGTGTCGGGTTCGCGGCTGTGGACGACGACCTCGTCGTGTTGGAAGAACACCAGTTCGCCGGAGCCGGCGTTCTCGGTCAACCTACGGCGCAGGTCTGCCAGCAAGCACAGTGCCCATTCGGAGGCGGTCGCCTGAACGACGAAGTTCCGAGTGAAGCGCCCGCGGGCGTGTGCGTCGCCGTGCGACCACCAGGCGTCGTCAGGGGGAGGGCAGGCGCGACCCAGTAGCGAACGGACCACCTCGCCGCGCTCGCCGGCCCGTGCCGCCTTCTCCACGAATTCGACTGCGTCGGGAAAGCGACGGCGCAGCAGAACCAGCAGCGACCGCGCCTCGCCCGCGGTCGCCCCGTACAGCACTCCCAGCACCGCTACCTTTGCCTTCGCTCGGTCCCCGTCGAACGCCGCCGCCGCAACGGGTGCGTAGAGATCATCGGATCCCGCTGCTTCCATCATCTTTCGGTCCCTCGACATCGCGGCCAGAATTCGTGGTTCCAGTTGGCCGGCATCGGCAATCACAAGCTGGTGTCCTGGGTCTGCGATGATGCTGCTGCGCAACGATTTCGGTATCTGCAGGGCTCCACCTCCGCGGCTGGACCACCGACCGGACACCACGCCGCCTGGAACGTACACCGGACGGAATCTGTCTCCGCGCACCCAGGTGTCGGCCCATGCCCAGCCATTGGTGCTGAACAACTTCGACAGGTCTCGGTGGCGGAGGAGGAGTGGAGCGGCTGGATGGTCGATGTCGCGAAGCACGTGTGCCCGCGTCGATGTCAGTTCGATACCTGCTCGGGCGAACGCAGACACGACTTCCATCGGTGAGCTCGGATTCACGCGTTGCCCGAACGCGTCGCCGACCGCTGCTTCCAGTGCCGTCAATTCAGGTGGAAGGTGGCCTTCGATGGGTCGGCTGCCAAGTGCTTTCTCGAGATAGTTCTCGTGCGCAGCGGCGGAAAAAGGGAGCCCGTCGAAGCTCATCTCTGCGGCGGCAAGGCCACCCGCGGACTCGGCGGCGGTCAGCAGTCGCAGGTCGCTGGAATCGCCGATCGTCTGCACCTGAGTGCGATGCCAGATGACCACCG
>NZ_LVCV01000372.1 GCF_001647195.1 Rhodococcus sp. EPR-157
GCATTCGGAGAATGGCCTCGGTCAACGACAGGTCGTGGCATCTGGCCACCCGGACATCCGCGCGCAGAAGCGCCGGATAGGTGCGGGCGGTGCTCTCCCACACCCATCGGGGCTGCTCGCTCCGTTCGATCCGAGAGACAGTCTCCGCGAGATCCGAGCACTCGATGGTCGGTCCCGAGGGAACCCCGTCCTCGGCGGTGGGGAATAGGAACGTCGACGCATCCGTGGGCGCTACCACCATCCTCATCGGGTCGAACTCGCAGTTCTCATCGCACTCGAGTCTGCGCTGACCGCGTCGGACCGTCGCCGGCAGGGTCGATCGCTACCACTGAGCTCGAATCGAGGTCCCTGACCTGGCGATTTGGAGAAACACCACTGTCCTTTGATAGTCTCTATCCCGGCTCGAAACGCGGTGCGCATCGGCAGGATGCGGATCAGCGCCAAGGTCATTGGGGTATGGTGTAATTGGCAACACAGCGGTTTCTGGTACCGCCATTCTAGGTTCGAGTCCTGGTACCCCAGCAAGCGTTCGGAGACGATTTGGTCGCCGAGCGTCAGCCGGTTAAGCTGGCTGAGCTTTCAACTGGTCCGTCTTGGTTGTGAGTATGCAGTATCTGAAAGTTCCTGGCCCCGTCGTCTAGCGGCCTAGGACGCCGCCCTCTCAAGGCGGTAGCGCGGGTTCGAATCCCGTCGGGGCTACAAGAACGAAAAATACCCTCTCATCGCGTGCGATGAGAGGGTATTTTCTTGCTCGATCCTTGCCGAAGAATGTCAGACGCTCTTGCGGCGGAACATCTTCTGGTGATCTGCAGGACCGTGCGCATTGTTGATCTTGGAGCCGCTGTCCTTGTGCTCGGTGGACAGGGTCGACTTATGGTTCTTCTTCTCGAGTGCCTCACGAAACTTCTTCTTGAGATCTTCGTTGGTCGATTCGGACATGATCGCTCCTCGCACGTCGGTGACGATTGAAACGTACCGCACCTGTGACGTCGTGCTCACCCGATTTTTCCGCGCGAGCGCGCCGGAGCGGTCACAAGTACCTTGCCGTAGTCCCGCCGAGTGGCATGGCAGGAAGTCCGAGCTTGCGGTGATCCCATGATCGGACGCGATCGACGGCGATGCGCACCGCAATGCGCTTGTTCATCATCTGGTCGACGAGTGGCGCTACGTCGTCGGAGTACGGCCCTGCGTAGCGCTCCCACACACTGATGCCGACCCGTCTGATCGACGCGGGATCGTCGACGATCTCGGCCCGCCCCTCGATCGACACTCCTCGGAGGGTGTCGTAGGTGAGACCGTCTTCCACGAGAATCGTCACCCTGGAGTCTCGGCGGAGGTTGACAGCCTTCTGTGATTTCGACTTCGTCTCGAACCACACGTCCCCGTCGATCAGGGCGTACCACATGGCGACCAGGTGAGGTCTCCCGTCGGGGCCGATCGTGGCGAGGTTGGCGATGCGAGAGCGCTCGAGAAACGTGGCGGTCTCGGATTCTGACATCGTGATCTGTGCACGCTGGTTGTTACCCACGCTGTCCTATGTAGCAGACGTTACCGCCGAGGCACCGTGTTTCGGCGAGAGTCGCTACAAACGTTTGTGTATCGCATCGGCCGCAGCGAGGAGGTCGGCGGCCCATCGTGCGCCTGGGCGCCTGCCGATTCGGTCGATCGGACCCGAGACGGACACGGCCGCAACCACGTTGCCCGCACCGTCCCTGACCGGCGCAGCGACGCTTGCGACACCAGGCTCCCGTTCACCTGCACTCTGGGCCCATCCGCGCCTGCGTACTTCGGCGAGAACGCGCTCGCCGAATTCCGCGTCGGCGAGCACCGCGCGTTGAGTCTGTGCATCGGCCCACGCGAGCAGAACCTTTGCGCCGGAGCCTGCGGTCATGGGCAATCGCGCACCGACGAGGACCGTGTCGCGCAGTCCTGTCGGTGGTTCCATCGAGGCCACGCACACGCGGACGGTCCCCTCGCAGCGGTAGACCTGCACGCTTTCGCCGGTGATTTCACGAAGGCGAGGAAGAACGGCTGCTGCGGCATCGATCAGTGTGTCCGCTGCGGTGGCGGCGAGTTCGGCAAGCCCTGGGCCGGGTCGCCATAGTCCGTTCGAATCGCGGGTCAGCAGGCGGTGAATTTCGAGGCCGACAGCGAGGCGGTGCGCGGTTGCTCTCGGAAGCCCGGTGCGAGTGCAGAGATCGCTGAGCGTGCAGGGTTCCTCGGCCACCGCGTGCAGAACACCCATCGCTTTGTCGAGAACACCGATGCCGCTATGCTGTCTCATAGGTCGATATTATCGTCTCGCATAGTGGGAAGTCACCACCGGGTCGAGTTTGGATATGTCGACACGGAATACGCGACGTGGGCCAGCCGAACAGTCCACCGGCGCTACGCACTCGAGGAATGGTTGGTGTTCTTATGGCCGGCACAGCACGCACACTGGCAGAGAAAGTCTGGGATCAGCATGTCGTCGTTCGCGGCGGTGGCGAGGGCGGTTCGCGTGAACCCGACTTGATCTACATCGACTTGCATTTGGTTCACGAGGTCACCAGTCCACAGGCTTTCGACGGTCTGCGTCTGGCGAACCGCCCGTTGCGTAGACCCGATCTGACCATCGCGACCGAGGATCACAACGTACCGACGGCGGACATTTTTTCGCCGATCAAGGACCTGGTGTCTCGTACACAGGTGGACACGTTGCGCCGAAACTGTGAGGAGTTCGGTGTTCGGCTCTATCCGATGGGCGATCTGGATCAGGGCATCGTGCACATCATCGGCCCCCAATTGGGGCTGACGCAGCCCGGGATGACGGTGGTGTGCGGCGACAGTCATACCTCGACCCACGGCGCGTTCGGCGCGATCGCGATGGGTATCGGTACCAGCGAGGTCGAACATGTCATGGCTACTCAGACACTGTCACTGCGACCCTTCAAGACGATGGCCATCACGGTCGACGGTGAGCTGGCTCCCGGGGTTACGAGCAAGGATCTGATTCTCGCGGTGATCGCGAAGATCGGCACCGGTGGCGGTCAGGGATACGTTCTCGAGTACCGCGGCGAAGCCATCAGGAAGCTGTCGATGGAAGCTCGAATGACCATCTGCAACATGTCGATCGAGGCGGGCGCACGCGCCGGGATGATCGCCCCGGACGAGATCACCTACGAGTACATCAAGGGCCGTCCCCATGCGCCACAAGGTAGCGACTGGGATGCGGCGGTCGCGGCATGGGAGGAATTGAAGACCGATCCGGATGCCGTC
>NZ_LVCV01000373.1 GCF_001647195.1 Rhodococcus sp. EPR-157
ACTTCAATCGCCAGAACCCGTACAACCTCGTTGCCACATCCGTGAAGACCTGGTCGGTGTCCGTCGCTCTGACTCGACAAAAGTTACGCGAGCGAGAACGCCGCGTCAAATCCCCAGGTCGCCAGTTCACTCCCCGGCAAACACCGAGGTAGCGACCTGGTTCGACCCGCCCCACCCGTCACGAACCGAGAATTACACGAGTGTGACTCGCGGCACTCCCTGTCTGGCCGGCGTCAGCTCATGCGAACGCCCGCGAAGTTTCGTTTTCCACGTCGCACGACGAGCCATCGACCGTGCAGCAGGTCTTCAGGCGACGGAATCCACTCCTCGTCGGCGATCTTCTGGTTGTTGACCGACGCGCCGCCTTCCTTCACCGCGCGGCGTGCTGCGCTCTTGCTCTCCGACAACCCGGTCGCCACAAGGAGGTCGACGATGGTCGGCTGCTCCCCCACCGACAGCTCCGCCACCGAGGTTTCACCCAACGCCGCCGCGAGCGTCTGCTCGTCGAGGTCACCGAGCTCCGCACGGCCGAACAGCGCCTGACTTGCCAGTTCCACGGCCCGGGTGTTCGCCTCGCCGTGCACGAGCGTCGTCATCTCGGCGGCAAGACGCTTCTGCGCCTCCCTGGCGTGCGGACGCTCGCGCGTAGCCTCGTCCAGCGCGGCGAGTTCGTCCTGCTCGAGGAACGTGAACCATCGCAGGTACTTCACGACATCCGCGTCGCCGGTGTTCACGAAGTACTGGTACCAGGCGTACGGGCTCGTCATGTCCGGATCCAGCCACAGGCTTCCGCCACCCGTCGACTTACCGAACTTCTTGCCGTCGGCCGAGGTCACCAGCGGGACGGTCAACCCGTGAACGGATTCCGCATCCGTGCGCCGGTTCAGTTCCACGCCCGCGACTATGTTGCCCCATTGATCGGATCCACCGATCTGCATGGTGCACCCGTAGGTCCGCCGAAGCTGAACGAAGTCGTTGGCCTGCAGAAGCATGTAGCTGAACTCGGTGTACGACATACCGTCCCCCGCGAGGCGCGTCTTCACGGTGTCGCGGGCCAACATGACATTGATCGAGAAGTGCTTACCGATGTCCCGAAGGAAGTCGATCGCCGTCAGTTCACCCGTCCAGTTCAGGTTGTTTTCCACGATCGCGCCCGTAGGACTGTCGTCGAACTCGACGAAGCGCTCGAGCTGACCGCGGATGCGATCAGCCCAGTCGGAGACGGTCTCGGACGAGTTGATGACCCGCTCACCCACGTCACGCGGATCGCCGATGAGCCCGGTGGCACCGCCTGCCATGACAATCGGGCGGTGACCCGCTCGTTGAAATCTCTTGAGCGCCAACAACGGAACGAGATGACCTGCGTGAAGACTCGGTCCGGTCGGGTCGAAACCCGCATACACAGTGATCGGGCCGTCGGACGTCGCCTTCTTCAGTTCGTCCACGTCGGTGGACTGCGCGATCAATCCGCGCCAAGTCAGTTCGTCGATGATGTTCTTACTCACGACGTCGATCTTCCCGCATCCCTACACACCTGGGTACGCCAGCCCTGCTGTTGCCGATTGCGGACGGTCAGGCCGGTGCGGCCCGTGGACTCCGTCGGTAGCTCGATACCGATGCAGAGTCTCGGATCCAGAACCGCCACGGTCTGTCGGCTGCGGTGCTCACGCCGACTCGCGGACCTTCGGCGATGTCGATGTTCACGTCGACGTCCGCACGGTCCACCAGCACGATCGAAGCAGCGCGATCGAGCACATCGATTCCGTTGTCCCCGAGCGTGACGCCGAGAGCTTGCCCTAGATTTCCGGGTCCGCTGGCCATCTTTGCCACACCGGGTCGCTGTCCCCTCCGCGCGCGGACAGTGTCGATTCCCTCGACCACTTCTCCTGCGCGAAGCAAGACGGCACCTGCGTCGCCGTCAGGACCACACGTGATGTTCATGCACAGGTGCATCCCGTAGCTCAGGTAGACGTACAACCGCCCGGCAGGTCCGAACATCACCGAGTTTCGCGGTGTCGGGCCGCGAAAGGAGTGCGCCGCCGGATCCGGCCACGCCCCCGCATCCGGGCCGCCGTACGCCTCCACTTCGACGATCCGCACCACGACATCTCCAGTCCGGATCCGAGCGCCGACCAGACTCCGAGCTGCCTCGATCGGATGTGCTCTCAGGATGTCGACGTCCACATCCACCAATCTTGCCCGCTCCCCTTGACCGGATCGGACGGCAGGCTTAAATTCATCACACGATGATTTCATCGACTGATGAATTCCTTAGGAGTGCGTCATGCCTGACCCAGCCGTTGTAGTCGATTCCCTCGTTGTCGAGCGCGGCGGACGCACCGTCCTGAACCGCGTGAATCTGGCCATCCCACCGGGCACCATCACTGGACTTCTCGGTCCGTCGGGGTGCGGCAAGACGACGTTGATGAGATCGATCGTCGGCACACAGAAGGTCGTGTCGGGGAGCGTGACGGTACTGGGATCGCCGGCAGGGACGAAAGAACTGCGACGCAAAGTCGGCTACGTGACGCAGGCACCGAGCGTGTATCGCGACCTCACCGTCCGCGACAACGTCAGATATTTTGCCGCTCTGTACGGCCGCGACGGACAGTCGGTGACCTCCGCTATCGAGGCCGTCGGACTTGCAGACCACACACGCTCGCTCGCCGGCCAACTATCGGGCGGTCAGTTGGGACGCGTGTCCTTGGCCAGTGCTCTCGTCGCTGAACCGGAGTTACTCGTACTGGACGAACCGACGGTCGGGCTCGACCCTGTGCTCAGAGCCGAACTGTGGGCACGCTTCGAGGACATCGCCCGCAGTGGCACCACGCTTCTGGTGTCGAGTCACGTCATGGAAGAGGCCGAGCACTGCGCGGACCTGATCCTCATGCGCGACGGTTCCGTGCTGGCCCAGCTCACTCCCGACGAACTGTTGAAGCGCACCGGAGAAACCAATCTCGAACACGCATTCCTCACGCTCATTCGAACCACGCAGAATCTGGAGAACGCGTCATGAGCATGCAGATCTACGCCGCAGGCACCGGACGAATCCTCCGTCAGCTTCGGGAAGATCGACGGACCGTCGCGATGATTCTCCTCGTGCCGGCTCTGCTGATGGTGCTGATCTACTTCCTCTATCAGGACTACCCGACGGCGCCGGGAAGTCCGCCCTTGTTCGATCGAATCGCCATCACCATGCTCGGCATCCTGCCGTTCGTGGTGATGTTTCTGATCACGTCGATAGCCATGCAGCGGGAGCGGAGCTCGGGGACCCTCGAGCGTCTGCTCACCACACCGATGTCCAAACTGGACCTCCTGGCAAGCTACGCATCGGCGTTCTCGATAGCTGCAGTGCTGCAGGGAATTCTCGCGTGCGGCGTCGCATTCGGCCTACTCGGTTTGTCCACAGCCGGTTCGATCGGATGGGTCATCGTCGTTGCCGTACTGAATGCCGTTCTCGGCGTGGCCATCGGGCTGCTGTGCAGCGCATTCGCCCGCACCGAATTCCAAGCCGTTCAGTTCATGCCCGTCGTTGTCGTGCCGCAGCTGTTTCTGTGCGGACTGCTCGTTCCCCGCGACCAGATGCCCGACTGGTTACACGCGATCAGCAACGTACTCCCCCTGAGCTACGCAGTCGATGCACTGCAACAGATTTCCTCCAATCCCGACTTCACGAGTCGGATGGCCCTCGACATCGGGGTCGTGCTCGGATTCACCATCGTCGCGCTGTGCGCAGCGGCCGCAACACTGCGACGCCGCACGCCGTGACCGAACAGATCCGAACCGGACGCAGACCGGGACGCCCCGGCACCCGCGAGACCATCTTGGCTGTCGCACGGGCCCGCTTTGCAGCAACAGGATTCGACAAGACCTCGGTCCGGGCGGTTGCCGCCGAAGCGGGCGTCGACTCAGCGCTCGTTCATCACTATTTCGGAACCAAACGAGAGTTGTTCGTCGCCTGCATCGCACTACCCACCGATCCGGCGGTCGTGCTCGGCCCGGTGCTGGCAGCCGACACGGAAGACCTGGGCGAGGCACTCATCACCGCTGTGCTGGAGGTGTGGGAATCCGAGGCCGGAGAAGCCGTCGTCGCGGCCTTTCGCGCCATGATCGCAGGGGGCGACACCACTCTGCTCGGAACGTTTCTGATGCACATCGTCCTGAAGGACATCGCCGAACGCGTCGACCACCCTGCGGGGTCCGGCCAACTCCGCGTCAACCTGGTTGCATCCCAAATGTCCGGGGTCCTGCTCACCCGACACATCCTGAAGCTGGAACCACTCGCATCGACGCCGGCAGAGAAGGTCGTCGCATCGGTGGCGCCGACCCTGCAGCGCTACCTCACCGGCGAACTTCCCTAGGACTGCGCGCGAGCGATAATCGACTCGTGCTCGGCGTCGTCGACGTCCCTTGCGTCATCGGTGAGCAGCACCGGTATTCCGTTCTCGATCGGGTACGCACGACGAAGACGCGGGTTGTAGAGCAACTCGTTCTCCACCAGCAGCAGTGGTCCCTTGTCGACCGGGCACGCGAGGATGCCGAGGAGTGTCTTGTCGATTGCCACGTCAAAAATCCTTTTTCTCGTCCGTTCACTGCCCCGCGGATACCCGACTCCGCATCGAACAGCTCTATCAGCACAACCTAGCCGACTCCAGTACGCCGGAATCAGGCTGATCCACCGGTACTGTCGTCCGCCCTGCCGAACCGTTCCGCGGCAACAGCTTTGGTCAATCGTCGGTACGAACTGGAAGCGGTGTCGTAGTACCACGCCCGAGCGCTCGGCGCCGGAATCCCCTGCTTCTGCAGGACGGATGCACGCGGGCGGTAAGCGCGGCCGAGCGGGATGCTGTCGACGATGTGCACGATGTCCGGACGTTGCACGGGAAGCAGAACCGCGACGGCGTCGGTGACGGTCTTGGCGGGCAAGGTATTGGCGCCGCGCACCGAGATACCGCACACGGCAATCTCGTCGGCATGGTCGAGCCGCCGAGTCGCACGCGAATCACCACCGGTGTCCACCCCGTACACGACCAC
>NZ_LVCV01000374.1 GCF_001647195.1 Rhodococcus sp. EPR-157
TCGACAAGCCAGTAGTCACCGTCGGAGTCTCGACGGAACAGGTTTTCGGTGGGCACCCACGAGTCCCCCGGTTCGAACACTCCACGCATCAGCGGGCTCAGGACCTCGCCGTCGCTGCTCGGGCGGCCGAGGAGAAGACCGACCTCGTCATCCCTGCACATCCGCACGAATCCGTTGTCGTCTTCTTCGAGCCTGCCGGAGATGGGGTCGTACGCAGCCAACGCGACCCGAGCGCTGCCGGGAAGCGGGCGGCCTTTCGATCCGACTTTCGAACCACCGACGTTGGCCAGAATGACGTCGTTCTCGGTCGATGCGTAGAACTCCAG
>NZ_LVCV01000375.1 GCF_001647195.1 Rhodococcus sp. EPR-157
GGTCGAGATCGAGATTCTCTTCGTCCAGGATTCCCTGCATCATTGCCCACGTGTAGCTGATGACCGTGACGCCGTAGCGCGAGACCTCACTGGCAAACCGCGTCGGATCGAGTCCGCGGGACAACGCGATGCGCGAACCCCCGGCGAGGGCGCCACCGACACTGACCAGAAGTCCTGCGGAATGGTGAAGTGGAGCCAGGCAGTACACGGTGTCCCCGGCACCGAGAGCTGCTGCAGTTGCAGTGCCGAAGGCCGACAGCGCCCACCGGTGGTTGGTGACGAAGCGAGGCTCGAGCCCGCGATCCGTTGCGGTGAACAGCACCACCGCCAATTCCCGCGCACGGCCAGGATTCGGCGTGAACCATGCGGGGAGTCGAACCGAATCCGGGTCGATCGCTTCGAGGTCGATGACATCCGAGCCACCGGGAATGTCGAGTTGCCGAGCGTCGCCGCCCCCGAGGACGAGAACGTTCGCAGCAACGAGCGTCGCCGACTTCAAATTTTCGGGGTCGGCGATCACGGTATCGACATCCATGACCGCGAGCGCGCCCTCGAGGTCGCTGCCCGGAGGCAACAGCACCGCGATCGCGCCGATGCGCGACAGCGCGGCGACCGCCGCCAGTGCGCTCGGCCGCGTCTCCATCAGCACCCCGATGCGCGCCGACGGCCGTACACCCGAAGCGATCAAGCCCTTGACCACGTTGTCGATCCGGACGTTGACGGCCTGATAGGTATGCACCCGGTCGTCGAACAAGAAGCATTCACCTGCAGGTGACTTGCGGCCCTGTTCGGCGAGCAGGCGTCCGAGCGAGACGGTCGAGTGCGGCTGCATCTGGCCGAGGCGCGCCAAACGAGGCAGCGTCCGAACCGCCTCCGACGAGATTTCCCGGGTTCCGCGAACCGCACCTGTCGCCGCCGCAGCGAGGCCGCGACCGACGCCGACACCGACCTCCGCGATCGAGGCCGCCGTGTGGATGATTCGGTTGCTGACCGACACGCCGCTCTCCGAATCGAGGTGCTCGTCGTACGTCATCTCGTGTACAGCGCTAGGTCGCTCCCCCATGCCTTCACGCCACCGAATCCACTCGCCGGTCGTCGGCCACGTCTGCGCCGTCGCGGTGCTTCCGACAACGAGCCCGAAATGACCTGCACGCAAAGTGCTTTCGTAGACCTCGGCACGCGGAGCGGCGCGGCGGATTCCGCGAACGGCCAGAGGCTGACCGATATCATCGACCTCGCCGACGAACGCCAAGACCGGCACCGTCAGATCCGACAACGTCAACAGTCGGTCCTTGATGACGAAACCGCCCGTCATCATGCGGTTGTGCACCACGAACTGCTTGAGCAACTCGGCAACGGCCGGACCCGACCATGCGACCCACCCGTCGAGCGCAAGGAACCGTCGTTGCGGCTCACGAGGCAGGAGCGCTTCCCGGTCGTGCAACTGCCGGAGGAAATCGAGCCTCGAGCGCACTGTCTTGGCGGGATCGAGCAGCTGGAAACCGGTGCGTGCCATCCAACCCGACACAGCAAGCCTGGTGAACACGTGATCGGCCAGGAACTCCGCACCCCGCGTTGCGACGCCGGCGGGAATCCCGAGCGGCAATGCAGCCAGTGTGTCCACCGGTGCGCCGAATGTGATGAGGCTGGCGAGATTTCGCCCACCGCGGTAGGCGGCGGCCTGATAGCAGAACATGCCGCCCTGCGAGTATCCACCCAAATGCACGTCGCGTCCGGTGTGTTCGTGGACCTTGTCGATGACCTCGCTGATCGCGACAACGTGATCGGCGAGCGTGCGGCTCCACCCACCTTCCTCGCTGTCGGGCGACCCGAAATCGATCACCCACGGATCGAGACCCATGTCCCGCAGGATGCCGGCAGCACCGTTCTCCGTGGTGACGTCGTAGACGTCGGCCGACACCATCATCGGCGGAACCAACACGACCGGGGGCTTGGACACGCCCTCGTTCTCGTCGGCAAAGTACCGACGTAGCCGATACATCGGCTCACGATCGACGACCTTGAAGGGAGACGGATCGACCTCGGTTTCGAGGCCTCCGAGACGGATGACCTCGAGCCCGTTCTGTGCAGTCGCGACGGCGCGCCGCAACGGTCCGCGGACCGCGTCTGCATTCAGTCCAACCACTACAACTCCTGCGCTCGATCGCTGCGTTCACGGCCCGGTTCCCGACCGCCCATTCACTGCGTTGCCAGAAGCTTCTCACACCGCCTGCGCTGAATCCGGCGAGCCTGATCTATTGGTGCGTCAGCGTGCCGGGATACCGGTGGCAAGCCACGCTCGTGCCGCCTCCGCTGCGGACCGCACTCCGCCGAGTTGGTGCGCCACTTGCACTGCCGCGGTACCGCCCCGGGAGTCTCGGGACGAGATGGATCCTTCGACGGTCAGCACCTCGCGGACGTCGGGCGTCAACGACGGGTCGATCGCTGCCAGTTCCTCGTCGGTCAGTTCGTCGAGACCGACACCGCGTGCCTCCGCCGCTCTCACGCAGGCGCCTGCCGCTTCGTGCGCGACCCTGAACGGGATGCCCTGACGCACCATCCACTCGGCGATGTCCGTCGCGAGAGTGAAACCGGCCGGAGCCAATTCGGCCAACCGATCGACATGGAACTCGAGAGTGCCGACCAGACCGGCGAGCGCAGGCAACAGCAGTTCCAGCTGCGCGACCGAATCGAAGACCGGTTCCTTGTCCTCCTGGAGGTCCCTGTTGTAGGCCAAAGGCTGCGCCTTCAACGTCGCGAGCAGACCCGTGAGGTTGCCGATCAGACGCCCGGTCTTGCCGCGAGTCAGTTCTGCGACGTCCGGGTTCTTCTTCTGCGGCATGATCGAACTGCCGGTGGACCATGCGTCGGCGAGAGTGACGTAGCCGTATTCGGGCGTACTCCACGACACGATCTCTTCGGCAAGCCTCGACAGGTCGACTGCCGTCATCGCCAACACGAACGACGCCTCGGCCGCGAAATCCCGCGAGGACGTGGCATCGATCGAGTTCTCCGCGGAGGAATCGAAACCGAGTTCGGCGGCGATCTTTTCCGGGCTGAGCCCGAGCGAGGATCCGGCCAGCGCTCCGGAGCCGTACGGCGACACCGCAGCTCGCTTGTCGAAGTCCTGGAACCGCTGCACATCGCGTAAGAGGGGGTGAGTGTGGGCCAGCAGGTGATGCGCAAGCAGAACCGGCTGTGCTGCCTGCGAGTGCGTCTTGCCTGGCATGACTGCTGCCGGGTGGGCGGCAGCCTGCGTCGCCAAGGCGTCGACGACGTCGAGCACTCCGGCCGAGACTCGGCGGACAGCGTCGCGCAGCCACATACGGAACAACGTCGCGACCTGATCGTTGCGCGAGCGGCCCGCTCGCAGGCGTCCACCGACTTCGGGGCCGACCCGGTCGATCAGACCGCGTTCGAGCGCCCCGTGCACATCCTCGTCGGATTCGGCCGCGACGAACGCGCCGGACGCGACGTCGGCGGCGAGACGCGTGAGACCGTCGAGCATGGTCTCGAGGTCCTGCGCGGTGAGGAGACCTGCACCGTTGAGAACGCGTGCGTGCGCCATGGACGCGCGGATGTCGTACGGCGCGAGTACCCAGTCGAAGTGCGTCGACTTGCTCAGCGCTGCCATCGCCTCGGCGGGACCGGACGCGAAGCGTCCGCCCCAGAGCGATCCTTCGTTGGTTCCGTGCGGCTCGCTCACAGGCCCAGGTCCCTCTTCTTCGCAATCTTCGACGACAGACCGTGAAGCTGGACGAACCCCTTGGCCGAGGACTGATCGAACGTGTCGCCCTCGTCGTAGGTTGCAAGATTGAAGTCGTACAGCGATTCCTCGCTGCGCCGGCCGTTGACGATGATCGAACCCGCGTGGAGCGCAAGGCGAATTTCGCCGGACACGTGCTCCTGGGTGTGCGTGGTGAACGTGTCGAGAGCGCCCTTGAGCGGGGAATACCAGAGACCGTCGTAGACCAACTCGGCCCACTTCTGGTCGGTGTGGCGCTTGTAGCGGCCGAGCTCGCGTTCGAGGGTGACGTGTTCGAGCTCTTCGTGCGCACGAATCAGTACCATCGCACCAGGAGCCTCGTAGATTTCACGGCTCTTGATGCCGACGAGACGGTCCTCGACGACATCGAGGCGTCCGACGCCCTGCGCGCCTGCACGGGTGTTGAGCTCCTGGATCGCGTCGAGCACGGACACCGGACGACCGTCGATGCTGACCGGGCGTCCCTTGTCGAAACCGATGATCAGTTCGTCGGGCGACTGCCAGTTGGCCGTCGGATCCTGGGTGTAGTCGTAGACGTCCTTGGTCGGGGCGTTCCACAGGTCCTCGAGGAACCCGGTTTCGACTGCCCGTCCCCACACGTTCTGGTCGATCGAGAACGGAGACTTCTTGCTGACGTTGATCGGAATCTTGTTCTCTTCGGCGAACGAGATTGCCTTCTCGCGTGTCCACGCGTAGTCGCGGACCGGCGCGAGGACGTCGAGCTCGGGGGCGAGTGTGTTGAAGCCGACCTCGAAGCGCACCTGGTCGTTGCCCTTGCCCGTGCAGCCGTGAGCTACGACGGTTCCGCCGTGCGAACGAGCCGCGTCGACGAGATGCTTGACGATCAACGGACGGCTGATGGCCGACACCAACGGGTATCGGTCCATGTAGAGCGCGTTGTTCTGGATCGTGGGAAGGCAGTACTCGTCGGCGAACTCGTTGCGGGCGTCGACGACGACGGACTCCACAGCGCCACAGTCGAGTGCGCGCTGCCGGACGACCTCCATGTCCTCCCCGCCCTGGCCGAGATCGATCGCGACGGCAACGACCTCCTTACCGGTCTCCTTGCCGATCCAGCTGATGGCGACGGAGGTATCCAGTCCGCCCGAGTAGGCGAGAACGACGCGTTCGGCCATGGTGTGTGTACTCCTTAGTTGGTAAAAGTTCGGCCGCCGCGCTAGTCAGCGCGTCGGGCCAGTTTTTCGATCTTGTCGGCCAAATCGCCGCCGGTGAACGGCTCCCTGGCGATCAGGAGGATGGTGTCGTCCCCTGCAATGGTTCCGACGATTTCTCGGAGAGAGGCTCGGTCGAGCGCACTGGCCAGATAGCCGGCAGCACCTGGTGGGGTGCGCAGAACTGTCTGATTTCCGCTGAAATCGGTCGAGACGAGCAGCTCTCCCAGCAGGCGCGTCAGGCGGTCGGTACCGCCCGACACTCCTCGGACAGGGCTGCCGT
>NZ_LVCV01000376.1 GCF_001647195.1 Rhodococcus sp. EPR-157
GGTGACATCGATTCCCTCCGAAGCAAGCAGCGTCGCGAGCTCCGGCTGACTACGCACCTGGTGAGTCGACAGCAGCGTGACGATACGTGCTTGCCGTCCCGCTCGGGTCGATGCAGTCAACGGAACCGACGACACTTCCTCGCTCACGGACGTCGCGCCTGCTCGAGCAACCAGACCAACAGAGCCTTCTGCGCGTGCAGCCGGTTCTCGGCCTCGTCCCACAAGCCGCTGTGCGGACCGTCGAGCACCTCGTCAGTTATCTCCTCGCCGCGATGCGCCGGAAGGCAGTGCAGCACAAGCACATCGGACGCTGCCCGCGACAGCAATTCGGTATCGATGCGGTACGGCCGGAACGGAGCCACTCGGTCGAGACCGTCGTTCTCCTGTCCCATCGAGGTCCAGGTATCGGTGACGAGTGCATCGGCGCCGGCGGCCGCCTCGTACGGGTCCTCGGTGATCGTGATGCTCGCCCCAGTTTCTGCGGCGCGCGCCTTGGCCGCGTCGAGCACGAATTCCATCGGCGCGAACTCTTTCGGCGCCGCGATCGTCACGTCGACGCCTGCCGTCACTCCCCCGAGGAGGAGCGAATGCGCCATGTTGTTGGCACCGTCACCGAAGTAGGCGAGCTTCAACCCCTTCAGATCGCCCTTCCGCTCGGCCAACGTCTGCAGATCCGCAAGCACCTGGCATGGGTGGAACTCGTTGGACAGTGCGTTGACGATGGGGACCGTGGCCCCGGTCGCCATCTGTTCGAGTCGCTTCTGCCCGAACGTGCGCCACACCACGGCCTCGACGTACCGGGACAGCACGCGGCCCGTATCCTGCAATGTCTCCTCGCGTCCGAGCTGTGTGCTCTGACCGTCGACGACCACCGCGTGACCACCGA
>NZ_LVCV01000377.1 GCF_001647195.1 Rhodococcus sp. EPR-157
GGCCGCTTGGAGAAGGGCGCGCGCTTGAGTTCGGCTGCAAGAGCGAGAACTTCGGCCTGCTGCTGCGGGGTGAGATCGTCGTCGCGAAGGAAGTTCTTCAGTGCCATGGGTCAATCCGTTTCGTCGGCAGAATCGAGAATTGCGGGCAGTGCCGCGACGAACGACGCCGCCTGCTCCTCCGTCAGGACGAGAGGCGGGGCTATGCGTAGAACGTCGGGCTGAGCGGCATTGATCAGGAACCCAACATCGCGTGCAGTGGCTTCGGCTTTCGCGGCGATCTTCTTGTTCAGCACAATGCCGAGCAGCAGACCGGCTCCGCGAACGTGATTCACGAGTGGATGGTTCAGTTCCTCGATCGAGGTGATGATGACCTTGCCGAGTCGATCCGCGTGGGAGATCAGGTCCTCGTCCGCGACAGTCCGCAGCACGGCAAGAGCCGCGGACGAGCACACCGGATTTCCACCGAACGTGGTGCCGTGCTTGCCCGGATGCAGCAGATTCGCAGCCTCACCGATACCGATGCACGCCCCGATCGGCAGTCCACCGCCGAGTCCCTTTGCGAGTGTGATGACATCCGGCACGATCCCGACTGCCTGGTGCGCGTAGAACCAGCCGGTCCGCCCGATGCCGGTCTGCACCTCGTCGAGAATCAGCAGGGCGCCGTGACGCGCGGTGATTTCGCGGGCAGCCACCAGGTAACCGTCCGGCGGAACCACGACGCCACTTTCACCCATGATGGGCTCGAGGAACACTGCAGCGGTGTCGGAATCGACCGCAGCTTCGAGTGCCGCGACATCGCCGTAGGGCACATGCTGCACGCCGGCGGGCATCGGCTCGAACGGTGCGCGCTTGTCGGGCTGGCCTGTCAACGCAAGCGCGCCCATCGTGCGACCGTGGAATGCTTTCTCGGCGGCAATGATCTTCGTCCGGCCGGTGAGGCGCGCGATCTTGAAGGCGGCCTCGTTCGCCTCGGTACCGGAGTTGCACAAAAATACTCGGCCGTGCACGCTCGCACCGAGGTGCGCAAGCAACTGCTCGGCCAGTGCGATACCTGGCTCGGTCGCGTACAGGTTGGACGTATGCCCGAGAGTCGACAACTGGCTCGTCACCGCGTCGATGACCGCGGGGTGGGCGTGGCCCAGGATGTTCACCGCGATACCGGCGAGAAGATCCAGGTACTGCTTGCCGTCGGCATCGGTCACCACCGCGCCCTCACCGCGCACCAGAGCGACGCGCGGCACACCGTAGTTGTCCATCAACGATTTCGAACACCGAGACTGGAGGTCGAGTGTCGAGGTGTGCTCGCTCATGAAGAGACTCCTGAGGTCTGGTGCTGGGTGGGCGATACCACGGGCGGCTGGGCGGGCAGTACCATCGTGCCGATTCCTTCGCCGGTGAAGAGTTCTACGAGCACCGAGTGGGGCACCCGTCCGTCGATGACGTGTGCGGACGGAACACCACCCTGCACTGCTCGCAGGCATGCCTCCATCTTGGGGACCATGCCTGCGTCGAGGGTGGGCAGCAGTGCAGCGAGGGTGTCGCTGTCGATCTCCGACGCCAGCGACGATCTGTCCGGCCAATCGGTGTAAAGCCCTTCGACATCGGTGAGAACGACGAGCTTCTCTGCTCCGATCGCCTCGGCGAGAGCAGCAGCGGCGGTGTCGGCATTGATGTTGTGTACGACGCCGTCGGCATCGGGAGCGATGGTCGAGACCACCGGAATGCGTCCTGCGCCGATCAGATCGAGAACTGCGTCCGGGTTGACCGAGGTGACGTCGCCGACCAGACCGATGTCCGTCGCCGAGCCGTCGACCATCACCGAACGCCGCGTCGCGGTGAACAAGTGCGCATCCTCGCCCGAGATACCTACTGCGTACGGGCCGTGACTGTTGATCAGGCCGACGAGTTCACGACCGACCTGACCGAAGAGGACCATCCTGACGATATCCATGACCTCGGGCGTCGTGAC
Source organism: Rhodococcus sp. EPR-157 (assembly GCF_001647195.1). Classification (GTDB taxonomy): domain Bacteria; phylum Actinomycetota; class Actinomycetes; order Mycobacteriales; family Mycobacteriaceae; genus Rhodococcoides. The sequence goes on from NZ_LVCV01000377.1 coordinate 1,970, forward strand.
CCGGAACCCACCACGGAACTCGCCGCTCATACCGAGCCGGGCGAGCATCGCCGTGATCTGCGGGCCACCGCCGTGGACGACGACCGGATGCAATCCCACCGTCCGGAGAAACACCATGTCGGCAGCGAACGCGCGCTTGAGTTCGTCGTCGACCATGGCGTTGCCGCCGTATTTCACGACGACAATCTTGCCGCTCAGACGCTGGAGCCACGGCAGTGCAGCGGCGAGAGTGTGTGCCTTCTGGGTCGCTTCGAGGTTCGATTGCGTCACGACGAGTACGCCGAGTTCTCTTCGACGTACGCGTGCGAGAGGTCGGTGGTCCTGATGCTCACGGTGAAGTCGCCGAGACCGAGATCGATGGCGACCTCGATGTCCTCGCCGGTCAGATCGACCTCGCGGGCACCGGGCGCCCCGACGCCGTCGACACAGACCGGACTACCGTTGAAGGAGACCGCAATTCGATCGGGATCGAGCTCGATGGGCGCGATGCCGATGGCCGCGAGCACCCGGCCCCAGTTGGGATCCGATCCGAACAGCGCTGTCTTGACCAGGCTGTCCCGCGCGACGGTCCGTGCACCGATCAGCGCATCGTCTTCGGATACCGCGCCGGAAACGGTGACCCGCACCCGCTTGGTGACGCCCTCGGCGTCGGCCATCATCTGATCGGCCAAGTCGTCGCACACCGCCAGAACTGCGGCATTCAAGTCTTCCTGGCTGGGCGTGACGCCGGACGCACCGGACGACAGCAGCAACACCGTGTCGTTGGTCGACGTCGCGCCGTCGACATCGAGACGGTCGTAGGACAGGCGCGTCGCGTTGCGCAGGGCAGTGTCGAGTTGGTCCGCGGTCGCCACGGCATCGGTGGTGACGACGCTCAACATGGTGGCGAGGGACGGTGCAAGCATGCCCGCACCTTTGGCCATTCCTCCGACGTTCCACTTGTCCACGTGGTGGAAGGCCGCCTGCTTCGGGACGGTGTCGGTCGTCATGATCGCGTACGCAGCGTCGGTACCGCCGGAGATTCCACCGGCCAGTTCGTGGACGACCTCGGAGACGCCCGGAATGAGCTTGTCCATCGGCAGCCGGTCACCGATGAGCCCGGTCGAGCACACCGCTACTTCGCCGGCACCGGTCTCGGTGCCCCAATTACTCAGCGCAGTCGCCACTTCTTCGGCCGTGCGGTGCGTGTCCTGAAATCCTCCAGAACCGGTGCACGCGTTGGCACCGCCGGAGTTGAGGACGACCGCGCGAAGCTTCCCGGCGCTCAATACCTGCTGCGACCACAGCACCGGTGCCGCCTTGACTTTGTTCCGGGTGAAGACGCCCGCAGCTGCCGTGTCGGGCCCTTCGTTGAACACGAGCGCCAGATCCGACTTGCCATTCGCCTTGATGCCGGCCGCGATTCCTGCACCCCGGAAGCCTGCAGGCGCCGTAACCCCTTGTGTGCGAACAAGTTTGCCCGCCAGAGAAGTCGCCTCTGTCTGGAAAGCGCTGGTCACGGTGCGACTCCTACTGTCGAGAGACCGTCGGTCTCGGGTATGCCAAGTGCAAGGTTCATGGATTGGACGGCCGCGCCGGCGGTGCCCTTGGTCAGATTGTCGATCGCGGCGACGACTACCAGCAGTCCCGCATCGGAGTCGACGGATACGCTCAACTGCACTGCGTTCGAGCCGATCACCGCGCCGGTCTGCGGCAGTCGCCCCGGACCGAGAACGTGAACGAACGGCTCTGCAGCATAGGCTTTTTCGTATACCTCGACGGCCTGCTCCTGCGTCGCCGTCGTCACCGCGGTGCACGTGGCGAGGATGCCGCGTGGCATCGGCGCGAGAACAGGAATGAACGACACGATCACCGGCTCCGGTGACAACGCCGAGAGGTTCTGCACCATTTCGGGATTATGCCGGTGTGCGCCCGCAACTCCGTACGCGCGCACCGATCCCATGACCTCCGAACCCAGCAGGTCTGCCTTTGGGGCACGGCCGGCACCCGAGGTGCCGGTGACCGCGACGATGTTCACTCGGGGCTCGACGATCCCGGCGGCGATGGCGGGTGCCAAAGCTAGGCTCGCGACCGTCGGATAGCAGCCGGGCACCGCGATACGCGTTGCGCCGACGAGCTTCTCGCGGTGGCCCGGCAACTCGGGGAGTCCGTACGGCCATGTTCCCGCGTGCGGCGACCCGTAGTACTTCTCCCAGGCGGAGGCGTCGGACAACCGGAAATCTGCACCGCAGTCGATGATGACGACGGACTCCGGAAGCTGCTGCGCGATCTCGGCAGACTTGCCGTGTGGAAGGCCCAGGAACACCACGTCGTGGCCGTTCAACTCGTCGAGAGTCGTTTCTCCGAGAACTCGATCGGCGAGTGGCAACAGGTGCGGATGAAATTCACCGAGCGTTGCGCCCGCATTGCCACCTGCGGTGAGCGAGCCGATGACGAGGCGCCCTGACTGAACGCCCGGATGGCCGAGTAACAGTCGCAGGATCTCGCCACCCGCGTATCCGCTCGCTCCGGCTACCGCGATCCGAAGCGAAGACGACCGGGCGTCATCATTGACAGCGTTCATGCGATTGATTATGCATCATGATGCAAGCTCATTCATTGCCGGGGTGCCTGAACCTCAGCGGTCTTTCATCGACCGTCTGATCTCGTCGAGCTTCTTGCGGCCGGCAGCCTCTCTTTCGTTCCACTGATCGTCGAGCGTACGGCCGGCGGGCGTCTCGTGGTCGAGTTCCTCGCGCCCGAGCGCTGTCGTGGTGCGATTCTCGACTTTGCCGCGGACGCTGTCCCACGTCGGGACGCCCTGATCGGTGAAACCCGTCGGCGACTCGTAGTTGGACAGGCCCGAGCTGACTCCCCCACCGATCGCCTGATCGATAGTGCTGTCGCCGACGATTTCCGCATCGAGAATCCCCAGCGACGGGTCGCCCGGAGTTCCTCGCAGAGGGGGATCGCCGAGCGGCTGATCGATTCGGGGCCGCGTCGTCTGCGGAATATCGACATCCGGGATGTCACCCGGCGGTACCACCGCAGGATCCACTGTCGTTCCTGCCGTGTCGATCTCGGCCAGCAGCGCCGCAGCCGCAGCGTGGACCGGCGCGAGCGCCGGGCGCCCACTCACTGCAACGAGCACCTCGCGCAGTACCGCAACATCGGTTCGATCGTCCGTAGTCATACTTCCTCCCGAGATGTGGAAAGCGTCTTTCGATCCAGGCTACGGACTTTTACCGGGGACTCGGGTTACGGACTCGGACTGCATTCAGCTGCGAAGTTGGGCTCCAACCGCAGCCTGCGCAGCAGCCACGGCGGCATCTCGCGCCTCGGTGGCCTGCGCTTCGGTCAGCGTTCCTTCGCTGCCGCGGAATACCAGTGCGAACGCCAGCGACTTTCTGTTCTCGCCCACCTGGTCACCCTCGAAGACATCGAACAATCGGATGGTCTCGAGGAGATCGCCGGCTCCCGACTTCAGCGCTGCCTCCACATCTACGGCAGGGACCGATGCGTCGACGACGACGGCGACATCCTGCAGCACCGCAGGAAACGGCGACACGATCGGCGCAGGAAGTGCTTCGACGATCGGCAATGCGTCGAGATTCATCTCCACGGCGCACGTGCGAGCAGGCAACTCGGCCCGCTCGAGGACAGCAGGATGCAGCTCGCCCGCATGTCCGACCACGACGTCGTCGACGAGGATCTCCGCACATCGACCCGGATGCCAGGGCAGGTACTGCGCGGCGCGGAACTCGATATCCACACCCGCGGCCGAGGCGACAGTGCGCGCCGCGGCGAAAGCATCGGATGCGTCGCCGACGCGGCCCGGGCCCCAGGGACCCGAGGGATCGCGATGACCGGTCAGCACAGCGCCGACGTACACCGGCTGATGCGGAAGCGAGCCGCGCAGATGCTCGATCTGCTCGTCGCTCGGACGCGTGTGCACGGCGATCGCATCGACCGCGACGGTGTGATCACCGGGACGAACGACCTGCGCGATACCGAACAGCGACAAATCGCGTTGCCCACGGCTGACGTTGCGGGCCAGTATCTCGAGGAGGCCGGGCAGAATCGTGGTCGCCAGGTCCGGGCGGTCGGCCTCGAGTGGATTGAGTACCGACGTCGTGCGACGTCTGACATCGTCGGCGGGCAGACCCCAGGTGTCGAACACTCCCGTGGGCAGGAACACCGTCGGAAGTACCTCGACGTAGCCGGCGAATGCCAACGACTTGCCGACGGCTCGTTTCCGCTTCTGCGTGGCAGTCAGGCCTCGCCCTGCCGGTGCCGCAGGCAGAATCGACGGGATCTGCTCGAGCCCTTCGAGCCGAAGCACTTCCTCGACGAGATCGGCGGGCTGCTGCAGATCCGGACGCCATGTCGGCGGTGTCACGACCAGTTCGCCGTGGCCCGATTCGTTGACGTCGACCTCGACCTCACAGCCGATCTGGGTGAGCCTGTGCGAAGACGTGCCGTTCGGGTACGAGACACCGGCGACGCGATCCGGCAGGTCGAGACTCATGCGGACCGGCGGGAAAGACTGCTGTCCGCCGATGTCGGTGAGCAGAGGTTCGATGCGTCCACCCGCGATCTCGACCAACAGCTGGGCCGCACGGTCCAACGCGGCAACAGGCAACGCCGAGTCGACGGTGCGTTCGAAACGCTTGCTCGCCTCGCTCGACAGCTTGTGCCTGCGGCCCGTGCGGAACACAGCGAGCGGATCGAACGTCGCAGCTTCGAGGATCACCTCGACCGTGCTGTCGTCGACCTCCGTGGATGCACCACCCATGACGCCTGCCAAGGAGATCGCACCCGAATCGTCGGCGATCACGACGTCCTCGGCATCGAGGGTGCGTTCCACGTCGTCGAGGGTCTTCAGCTTCTCCCCCGCAGTGGCCCGGCGAACGACGATGCCGCCGTTCAGCTTGGCTGCGTCGAATGCGTGCAGTGGCTGCCCGAGTTCGTGCAGCACGTAGTTGGTGACGTCCACAGCAGCCGAGATGGGCCTGATTCCGGCGAGCAGGAGTCGGCGTTGCAGCCACCACGGGGTCACCGCGGTGGGGTCGATCCCGCTGACCTTGCGCAACGCGAAGCGCGTGACGTTCGCGTCCGGTGCGACAGAGGTCGGCCAGGTGTCGCCCTCGTTGTTCTGCACCGGTCCCGCTGCTGGGTCTGCGAACTCCAGATCGAAGCTGCTCGCCAGCTCACGAGCGAGTCCACGAACCGAGAACGCGTATCCGCGATCCGGGGTGACATTCAGTTCGATGACCGAGTCATCGAGCCCGAGAACAACTTTGGCGTCCTCACCCGGCTGAGCTGTGCCGTTGGGCAACACCAGGATTCCGGAGTGATCGCGACCGAGCCCGAGTTCGAGCGTCGAGCAGATCATGCCGTTCGAGGTCTTGCCGTACGTCTCGCGCGCGGCAATCACGAACCCGCCGGGCAGTACGCTACCGGGAAGTGCCGCCACGATCAGGTCGCCCTCGGCGAAATTTCGTGCACCACAGACGATTTCCTGGGGTTCGTCGGCACCGACATCGACCAGGCAGAACCTGATCGGTTTCTTGAACTCGGTGAGCTCGGTGATCGTCGTGACGCGCCCGACCACCAGTGGGCCTGTGACGTTGTCGAGCGAGTCCAGCTCTTCGACCTCGAAACCGACACGTACGAAGCCTTCGTCGAGATCCTCGGGTGTCACCTTCCACTGCGGCGCAGTGCGCTGCAGAACCTCGGTCAGCCAGGATTGTGGAACTCGCACGTCTGCTCAGCTCTTTCTAGAGATGGTAGGAAGATTCGTCTGGTCGAAACGCAAGGCTGCGCGGATCAGGCTCCGACGCCGAAGGGCAACGTGAAGCGAATGTCGCCCTCGACGATGTCACGCATGTCCGGAATGTCGTTGCGGAACTGCAGCGTTCGCTCGAGGCCCATACCGAAGGCGAAGCCCGAGTACACCTCGGGATCGATACCACTGGCCTGCAGTACCTTCGGGTTGACCATGCCGCAGCCGCCCCACTCGACCCAGCCCGGCCCACCCTTCTTCTTGGGGAACCACACGTCGACCTCGGCCGAGGGCTCTGTGAACGGAAAGTAGTTGGGTCGCATACGCGTGCGGGTTTCCTCGCCGAACAGGGCACGAGCGAACGCATCGAGGGTTCCTCGAAGATTCGCCATTGTCAGACCCTTGTCGATTGCGAGACCTTCGACCTGGTGGAAGACCGGGGTGTGCGTCGTATCGAGTTCGTCGGTGCGGAACGTGCGCCCCGGGCACACCACGTAGATGGGAACCTCACGCGACAGCATGGACCGAACCTGCACCGGAGAGGTGTGTGTCCGCAGCACTTGGCGCGACCCCTCGGGAGCGATGTGGAACGTGTCCTGCATGGTGCGGGCAGGGTGGTCGGGAAGGAAGTTCAGAGCATCGAAGTTGAAGTGCTCGGTCTCGACCTCGGGACCTTCCTCGACTTCCCAACCCATGGCCACGAACACGTCGGCAACTTGATCGGCGATGATCGTGATGGGGTGCCGTGCCCCGACCGGACGGCGATCCGACGGCAATGTCACATCGATTGTCTCGGCGACGAGAATTGCTGCGTCGCGCTCGGCCAGCAGCACTTCCCGTCGAGCATCGAACGCCTTCTGCACGCGGTCACGCGCACTCTTGACGCGCTTGCCCGCGTTGGCCTTCTGATCACCAGGAATTGATCCGAGAGCTCGTTGAGCCAGTGCCAGAGGAGCTCGATTGCCGATGTGCTCGATCTTGACCTTCGTCAGGTCGTCGAGGTCGTGTGCCTCGGCGAATGCCTTCTCGGCCCCGTCGGCGGCAGCATCGAGCGCAGCGGGCTCGAGTACGCTCGGATCGACCGGCTGGGCGTTGTCGGCTTCTTTCTTCGCCACGTGAAGTGCAACTCCTTGGTCGTTCGTGTCACCGTTGGTTCGGGTGTCACCGATGGTTCGGGCGTCGCTTGACGACACTCGCGATCCTAGGCGACGTGCAAAATCAATTTCTGCTGGACCTGCGCTGAGCGCGCGCGCTCGAATACAGGCAGATTGCAGCGGCGGTGGCGAGATTCAAGCTCTCTGCGCGACCGTGAATCGGGATCCTGACGCGGTGATCCGCCGCCGCAGCGACTGCAGGGGACAAGCCGTGTGCTTCGTTGCCGAACAACCACGCGGTCGGACCACTCAACAGATCGTCGGCGTCGTCGAGGTCCACTTCCCCGTCGGCGGCCGTTGCGAGGATCGTCACACCTGCACGTCGTAGCGCATCGAGTCCCGACTCCACCGACCTTTCCCGAGCTATCGGGAGATGGAAGATGCTGCCGGCCGACGCCCGCACACATTTCCCGTTGTGCGGATCCACAGCGTCGCCGAGCAGGACGACAGCGTCCGCTCCGACAGCATCTGCGACTCGGATGACCGTTCCGGCATTACCCGGTTCGGATACCTCGACGGGAACCGCGACGAGCTGTGGAGCCGCGCCGAGAGCTCTCTCCAAAGCCACGTCGATGGTTCGACAGACAGCGATGATGCCTGGCGGAGTGACGGTGTCGGACAGCCCGTTGGCTGCCCGTTCCGTGATGGCGTGAGAACGGACTCCCGAGGTCCGGGCCAGGTCGAGGACGGCGCCGTTACGTTCGGCCGAGTCCTCGCGAAAGAAGAGCTCGTGCACGACGCCTGCGTGCAGCGCCTCGGACACCGAATTGGTCCCCTCGGCGAGGAACAGCCCGGTCTTCCGACGCTCGGCTGCCCGAAGCAGCTTGACAGCCGAAACGACCCGTGGGGTTCGCTCGGTGAGCGTGTCCACGGGCCGTTTCGGATCGAGATCGTCGTGCGTCAGCTTGCTCAGGCTGCTTCTCCGGCAGGAGCGTTGACGTCGGCAGGCAGCGCAGCCTTGGCGATTGCCACCAGGCCGGCGAATGCTGCTGCGTCCGACACAGCGAGCTCGGCGAGGATCTTGCGGTCGACCTCGACGCCAGCCGCCTTCAGACCCTGGACGAAGCGGTTGTAGGTGATGTCGTTGGCCCGAGCCGCAGCGTTGATACGCGTGATCCACAGCTTGCGGAAGTCACCCTTGCGAGCCTTGCGGTCGCGGTATGCGTAGGTGAGCGAGTGGAGCTGCTGCTCCTTGGCCTTGGTGTACAGACGTGAGCGCTGTCCGCGGTAGCCCTTGGACGCTTCGAGTATCGAACGGCGCTTCTTCTGGGCGTTGACCGCCCTTTTTACGCGTGCCACTGGTAAATCCTGTCGATCTGGGGGCTAAGTAGTAAACCCCGAATGGTTTGGGATGGCGCCGACGAAGTTTCGCCGACTACGAAGTCCAGATCAGATGCCGAGCAGGCGCTTGATCCGCGGCACGTCGGCCTTCTTGACGACTGCGACGCCGTCGAGACGACGGGTCACCTTGGTGGGCTTGTGCTCCAGCAGGTGGCGACGGCCGGCCTTCTGGCGCAGGATCTTGCCGCTGCCGGACACCTTGAATCGCTTCTTGGCGCCACTGTGGGTCTTCTGC
>NZ_LVCV01000378.1 GCF_001647195.1 Rhodococcus sp. EPR-157
ACTGATCGTTCAAGCTTCTAGCTGCTCGGCGGCGTTGCGGCCGCCGGTGCAGCATCCCCGGTAGCCGGAGCCGGCGCTGCGTCCGGAGTCGGAGCTACCGCGCGCTGTGCGGGCGGTGCTGCTGCGCTTTCCTGCGCCTTGACGCGAGTCTTCGCACCCTTGTGGGGAGCGAGGACCATCGTCATGTTGCGGCCATCCTGCTTCGCAGAAGTTTCCACGAAGCCGAGATCGGCAACATCGGCACCCAGTCGTTGCAGCAGACGGAAGCCGAGTTCCGGGCGAGACTGCTCTCGTCCACGGAACATGATGGTGACCTTGACCTTCGACCCTGCTTCGAGGAAGCGGATGACGTTACGCTTCTTCGTCTCGTAGTCGTGGGCGTCGATCTTCGGGCGGAGCTTCTGCTCCTTGATCACGGTGAGAGTCTGGTTCTTGCGCGATTCGCGCGCTTTCTGCGCTGCCTCGTACTTGAACTTCCCGTAGTCCATGATCTTGCAGACCGGCGGACGTGCGTCGGGAGCCACTTCTACGAGATCGAGATCGGCTTCGAGAGCCAAGCGGAGTGCATCTTCAACACGCACGATGCCCACCTGTTCACCGCCCGGTCCAACTAGACGAACCTCGGGAACACGGATGCGATCGTTGATGCGAGTCTCAGTGCTGATGGGGCCTCCTAGGTAGTGCGGTGTGGGGTCGAGCCGACCGCCTGTCTCTGGCACAGCCCGCCTGCCCGAGTCCTTCGACATCGTCGCCGTGGGACACTGTCCCTTTCAACGCAAAAACCCTGCTCCAGCATTCCGCTGGTGCAGGGCCCGATGTCGACCGATCGATCTACAGCCGCAATGGCTATAGGTCTCCTCTTTCGAGGAAGCTCGACGAAGATCCATCCCAATGGACGAATTCTCTCCGAGCGACCGGACCGGTAGTAGCTGTAACACTGCGTACCGGTGGGAGTCGGGCTCCACTTGCTGCCTCCGCGCGAGCCCCATTCACAAGGAGAGGGCACGTCGAAGACGGTCGTTGAGTGACAGTACCAGCCGATCAGGCGTTACCGCGAATCGATGCTGGTGCGCGCTCGGCAAGTTCGGCCGTGACATCCTCGTAAGTATGACGAGCACCCCTGAATCAGGCGCCGAACCGGACGTCCGCGCACTCGCCGACGTGCCGGCTGTCGAAGTGATCAGCCGCGCAGCCGTGATGTTGATGAGTTCGGCCGCCGAGAAGCTCGGCCTGTCCGAGGCAGACCCCACCACCAGCCCACACCTCGATCTCGACGAAGCCCGACGCGTCATCACCGCCCTCGCCGGACTCGTCACCGCGTCCGTCGAGTACCTCGGACCGCACGCAGGCCCGATCCGCGACGGTCTACAGGCGTTGCAGAAGGCGTTCCGGGAGAACTCCGCGTACCCCGACGAGCCCGGTAAGGGTCCGGGAGAGAAGTACACCGGCCCGGTTTACTGACACCGCGCGTTGGAAGGTGCGGGCGAAATTGCCAGATGCGCGGCTGATTGCCAGCAATTCAGCGCGCGCCTGACCATTCGATGAGCATCTTTGGCATCAACACGTACCACCGTGGAAACGCCCGCCCGGTCCGCGAGGATCAGGCGGGCGTTTCGGTGCTGACACCGTCACCCAGCGCGTTCAAGCAAGTCATACAGCGGCGGCCTTGCGCGGACGACGCTTCTTCGCCGGCGCCTTCTTCGGCTCGACGACGACGTCCCGCGTGAGCGCTTCCTGCAGGAACTTTCCGGTGTAGCTCTCCGGCACAGCGGCGACGGCCTCCGGATCGCCCTGCGCGACAACCATTCCACCGCCGGAGCCCCCTTCCGGCCCCATGTCGATGATCCAGTCGGACACCTTGATGACATCGAGGTTGTGTTCGATGACGATGACCGTGTTGCCCTTGTCCACGAGGCCGTTGACCACACCGAGCAACTTGCGGATGTCCTCGAAGTGCAGACCCGTGGTGGGCTCGTCCAGGATGTACACGGTCCGCCCGGTCGAACGCTTCTGCAGCTCGGACGCCAGCTTCACGCGCTGAGCCTCACCGCCGGACAGCGTCGTCGCCGGCTGACCCAGTCGGACGTACCCGAGGCCGACCTCGACCAGCGTCTTGAGGTAACGATGTATCGAGGTGATGGGCTCGAAGAAGTCCGCAGCCTCTTCGATCGGCATGTCGAGAACCTGTGCGATGGTCTTGCCCTTGTAGTGCACTTCCAGCGTCTCACGGTTGTATCGCGCACCCTCGCACACCTCACACGGGACGTACACGTCAGGCAGGAAGTTCATCTCGATCTTGAGCGTTCCATCACCCGAGCACGCCTCACATCGACCGCCCTTGACGTTGAAGGAGAATCGACCCGGCTGATAGCCGCGGACCTTCGCCTCCGTCGTGGCAGCGAACAACGTCCGAATCTTGTCGAACACGCCGGTGTAGGTCGCGGCGTTCGACCGTGGTGTGCGTCCGATCGGTGACTGGTCGACGCGCACCAACTTGTCCAGCTGATCGAGCCCGTTGATCCGCGTGTGTCGGCCCGGCACCTGACGTGCACCGTTGAGCTTGTTCGCCATCACAGTCGCGAGAATGTCGTTGACCAGCGTCGACTTGCCGGAGCCGGACACGCCTGTCACCGAGGTGAGCACCCCGAGCGGGAAGCTCACGTCGATCCCCCGCAAGTTGTGTTCGCGTGCGCCGACCACGGTGACCTGACGCTTCTTGTCCACGACCCGGCGGAAGTCCGGAAGCGGAATTGCCAGCCGACCGGACAAGTAAGCACCGGTCAACGATTCCTCGTTGGTGAGCAATTCTTCGTAGGAACCGCTGTGTACGACGCGTCCGCCGTGCTCGCCTGCCATCGGCCCGATGTCGACGACCCAATCCGACGTGCGGATCGTGTCTTCGTCGTGCTCGACGACGATCAAAGTGTTGCCCAGGTCGCGTAGCCGCGTCAGGGTGTCGATGAGACGACGGTTGTCCCGCTGATGAAGACCGATCGACGGTTCGTCGAGAACGTACAGAACGCCGACCAAGCCCGACCCGATCTGAGTCGCCAAGCGAATTCGCTGCGCCTCGCCACCGGACAGCGAGCCTGCCGCACGCGAGAGCGACAGATATTCGAGACCGACGTCCAGAAGGAACCCGAGCCGAGCCTGCACCTCGCGGAGCACCTGACCTGCGATGGCCTCCTCCTTTTGGCCCAGCGTCAGACTGTTGAGGAAGTCCGCGGTGTCCGAAATGGAGAGTCGACACACGTCGGCGATGGACTTTGCGCCGAAGCCACCCGCCTCGATGGTGACGGACAAGATTTCCGGACGCAGTCGGTCGCCGCCGCACGTCGGGCACGGAACGTCGCGCATGTAGCCGTCGTACCGCTCCTTCATCTGTTCCGACTCGGTCTGCTCGAGCCTGCGATGCAGGAACGGCATGACACCTTCGAATTCCGCGTAGTACGAGCGGGTCCGGCCGTATCGGTTCTTGTACTTGACGTGGACCTGATGCTCGCTGCCCTCGAGGACCGCCCGCTTGACCTTTGCGGGAAGTTTGCTCCACGGCGCGTCGAGGTCGAATCCCATGGCGTCGGCGAGGCCGGACAGGAGACGACCGAAGTACTCGGAGGTCTGACCCATCGACCACGGTGCAATTGCTCCATCGGCGAGGGAAAGATCCGGGTCGGGCACGACCAGGTCCGGATCGACCTCCTTGCGTACACCGAGCCCGAGGCACTCCGAACATGCGCCGTACGGGGAGTTGAACGAGAACGAACGAGGTTCGAGATCATCGATCGACAACGCGTGTGCGTTGGGACATGCGAGCTTTTCCGAGAACCGACGCTCGCGGTCCGGCGCGTTCTCCTCACGATCGACGAAATCGAGTACGACGATGCCGTCGGCGAGACGCAGGGCAGTTTCGACCGAGTCGGTGAGGCGTTGCTTGGAGCTGGACTTGACGGTGAGTCGATCGACCACGACCTCGATGTCGTGCTTTTCCTGCTTCTTCAGCTTGGGAGGATCGCTCAGCTGGTGGACGACGCCGTCTACTCGAATTCGCGAGTAACCCTGTGTGTTGAGCGACTCGAACAGGTCGACGAATTCGCCCTTACGGGTCCGCACGACCGGAGCGAGCACCTGGAACTTGATGCCCTCCTCCATAGCGAGGACCTGGTCGACGATCTGCTGAGGAGTCTGCTTGGCTATCCGCTCTCCACAGACAGGACAGTGAGCCGTTCCTGCTCGTGCGAACAGCAGGCGCAGGTAGTCGTAGACCTCGGTGATGGTGCCGACCGTGGAACGCGGATTGCGGTTGGTCGACTTCTGGTCGATCGAGACCGCCGGGGACAAACCCTCGATGAAGTCGACGTCGGGCTTGTCCATCTGCCCGAGGAATTGACGTGCGTATGCGGACAGGGACTCGACGTATCGACGCTGTCCCTCCGCGAAAATCGTGTCGAAGGCCAATGACGACTTGCCCGAACCAGACAGTCCGGTGAAGACCACGAGGCTGTTGCGAGGAAGGTCGATGTCGACTCCCCGCAGGTTGTGCTCACGCGCACCTCGTACGATCAGGCGATCCGCCACAGTGTTCCCTTCTTCTCGGACCAGTCGGACATCGGTGGTTACCACCGACCGGTCCGATCGAACCGAAGCTTGTTCGATGCACATAGTTTCGATGCACACACGATGTTGATGCGGGCGCAAGAGTGAACCTCACGCAGTAGCAATGCTAGGCCGACCCACCGACAGGTTTCCCCAGGCGACTTCACGACCACCCGCTACTCGCAAGGGCCGAACAGGCACACGACCCGCACCGACGGTAGCCTCCTCGAAATGGACGAGCACCTCATGGTCATCGACGACCAGTACACCGGCGAGGTATCGCAGGGATCGGCTCCGCAGCGACGAACCATCTCCGGCGCGACCATCATCAAGATGTCGGTCGGCCCGATGGACAACAATGCCTACCTGATCGTTTGTTCCGCCACCGGGCAATCTCTCCTGATCGACGCGGCCAACGAGGCGGAACGCCTGTCGCAGTTGATCGACGAGAACGCCCCCACGCTGACTCTCATCGTGACAACTCACCAGCATGCCGACCACTGGCAGGCCCTGGCGGACATCGCTGGCGGCACGGCGTCACCGACGGCTGCACACAGCCTCGACGCCGAGCCCCTGCCCGTCGCGCCCGACCGACTGCTCGACGACGAGGAGACGGTGTCGGTGGGTGAACTCACACTGACGACGATTCATCTCCGAGGACACACACCCGGGTCGATTGCGCTGGCACTCACCGACAGTGAGTCGGGCGTCACGCACCTGTTCACCGGCGACTCACTGTTTCCCGGTGGCGTCGGAAAGACGTCGGGACCCGAGGAATTCACCCAGCTTCTCGACGACGTGTCAACGAAGCTGTTCGGCACGTACGGGGACGACACCGTCGTGTATCCGGGCCACGGCAAAGACACGACGCGCGGCGCCGAACGCCCCCACCTCGACGAATGGCGAGCACGCGGTTGGTGAAACGCACGCAGGCTTGAAACGCGGAACGGCCGGGTATGGCTACGGTGGAACGGCGCGCGGGGCCCGTCATCGGTGATGGGCCCCGCGCCGCCGAACAACGACGTTCACCCAACAAACCAGGAGGCTGTCAATGCTGGTCCGCCGTATCGCTCGTCCGCTGATGTCGACCATCTTCATCGCCGGGGGTATCGACGCGCTCCGAAATCCCGCAGGGAAAGCCAAGGCTGCGACTCCCTTGATCGAGCAGGGGCAGGAGACGCTGCCCGACAGCGTGACAGCGAATGTACCGAGCGACCCGGAGACTCTGGTCCGCATCAACGGCGCAATTCAGGTCGGCGGCGGGTTGCTCCTCGCGACCGGTAAGGCTCCCCGTTTCGCGTCACTCGCTCTGGCCGGCAGTCTCGTGCCGACCACCGTCGCCGGTCACGCGTTCTGGAACGAAACCGACCCAGAGGTAAAAGCTGCACAGCGCATCCAATTCCTGAAGAACGTCAGCTTGCTCGGCGGTTTGCTGATCGCGGCAGTCGACACCGAAGGAAAGCCGTCGATTGCATGGCGCAGCCGTCGTGCGGCGCGCAAGGCACAGGAGTCCGTCGTCGCAGCGCTTCCGGGCACGCACGACACCGCCGATCACCTTGGTGTCGCTTCGGAACGAATCAAGGGACTGGCCGCAGTCGCCGCATCTCGCAGCGCCGAGCTCGCCGAAGCAGCGCAGCCGGTCGTATCCAAGTGGGCAGACGCGGCCGCTGAGAAGAGTTCGGACCTCGCCGAGGCCGCACAACCGGTCGTGTCCCACTGGGCCGAGGTAGCTGCGGACAAGAGCTCGGACCTCGCCGACGCAGCACAACCTGTTCTCTCTCGCTGGGCGCACAAGGCGGCCGACCGCGGATCCGACCTCGCCGAGGTAGCCCAGAAGCGAGGCTCCACGCTCGCTGACAAGGCCGCCGACCGCACCGAGGAGCTCGCCGAGATCGCATCCAAACGCGGCTCCAAGCTGGCCAAGCAGGCGCAGAAGCGTGGATCGACGCTTGCCGACGAGGCAGCCGAACGAAGCGCCGCGCTGGCCGAACTCGCACAGAAGCGCGGGTCGAAGTGGGCAGACACCGCTGCGGGCCGTGGCGCAGAGCTCGTCGAACTTGCACAGGATCGCAGTGGCAAGTGGTCCGACGTCGCCGCCGGCCGTGCAGCGGAATTGGCCGATCTTGCTCAGGAACGCGGCACCAAGTGGGCCGGCATCGCCGCCGACCGGACCGAAGGCCTCAGCAAGCGAGCACGCCAGCGTGCCGAGAAGCAGAGTCGTGAATTCGACAAGGCGACCGAGAAGGCACGAGCCAAGTTGGAGAAGAAGGTCGAGAAGGCACGCAAGGATCTCGACAAGCGGGTGCAGAAGTACTCCGCCTAGGTCACGCACCATTTCGACGCGGCTGACTGAAGAGCCCCGCCCTGAACTGCGGTTCTGCGGCGGGGCTCTTCTTCGTCGTAGACTGCTCTGGCTTGTTTACGAGCCAGTATTTTGCCGAACTCCCGAGGAGATCCTTTGCCGGACGACGGCCCCTCCATGTACACCGACACGGCCGACGACCGAGTGGCCGTGACCGACCGCGATCTGTCCGACCAGGACCGCGAACAGTCCTACGTCTCGATGCTCTACGACCAACTCGACGCACTACGTAAATACGCACAGAACCGACTCAGCACAGTCCTGCTCGAGACCGGCGGCACACCCCAGGCACGAAGCGAACGCGAATCCTTCACCCACCTCTACACCGACGACATCGCCAAGTACGACGCCGCCGAGAACGGCCTGTGCTTCGGGCGAATCGATCTCGGTCCCGACGACGACGCTCCGGTACGGTACGTCGGTCGTGTCGGCATCCTCGACGAAGCGAACGACTACGAGACGTTGTTGCTCGATTGGCGCGCCCCGATGGCACGAGCGTTCTACCTCGCCACGCCGGCTGCACCCGAGAACGTTCTGCGCCGACGTCACATCAGAAGTCGGAGTCGACGCGTCACCTCGCTTGCCGACGAGTATCTCGATCTCGCTGCAGCACGGGAGGCCGGCCTCGAGTCCGACGCGACGGGTGTCGCCGGCGAAAGCGCGTTGCTGTCGGCTCTCGACGCAGCTCGCACCGGCCAGATGAACGACATCGTCGAAACCATTCAGAGCGAGCAGGACGCCATCATTCGCTCGGAACATCGAAGCGTTCTCGTCGTACAGGGCGGTCCTGGAACCGGAAAGACGGCGGTGGCGCTCCACCGTGCCGCGTATCTCCTCTACACCTACCGACAGCAGCTCGCGAAGAGCGGAGTCCTGATCATCGGACCGAACGCGACATTCCTGGACTACATCGGGCAGGTGCTTCCGTCGCTCGGGGAGACGGGCGTTCTGCTCTCGACGATCGGCAACCTCTACCCCGGCGTCCGAGCAACCCTCGACGAATCTCCGACCGCAGCACAGGTCAAAGGTTCGACAGCGATGGTGCAGATTCTGACGAAAGCGGTGCGTGACCGCCAAGAGGTTCCCTCCGCACCGAAGACTTTGCGGTTCGACACCTACGACATCGTGCTCGATCGCAAGATAGTCACTCGCGCACGTGGGCGGGCACGATCTTCGCGGCGTCCCCACAACCTCGCACGTCCACTGTTCGTCGCCTCTGCCATCGACGGCCTCGCGCAGCAACTCGCTGCGCGACTGGGCGAGAATGTCGTCGACGGCGGCAGCCTGCTCAGCCGGGACGACATCGCAGATATGCGCGACGAGATGAAAGAGGACGCAGACGTCATGGCCGCCATCGACGCACTGTGGCCGGATCTGACTCCTCAGCAAGTACTTCGGGATCTACTGTCGTCGCCTGAACGGATCCTCTCGGCCGCTCCGGACCTCACCGCGGACCAACGCGAATCGCTGATCCGCACCGATCGCGGATTCTCCTCCGCCGACGCACCACTGCTGGACGAACTTGCCGAACTCCTCGGCACCGACGATGCCGCCGAGCGAGAACAGGCAAACCGACAGTGGCGCAATCAAATCGCCGATGCTCAAGGCGCACTGGACATCCTGACGGGTTCGGCACCACAGGATCTGGAAGACGAACTCGATCCGGAAATTCTGATGGCCTACGACCTGATCGACGCCAGCCAGCTCGCGAGCAGGCAGGATGCAGGCGCCAGGCTGACCACGGCGGAACGCGCTGCGAGCGACCGCACGTGGACGTACGGACACGTCATAGTCGACGAAGCCCAGGAGCTTTCCGACATGGCGTGGCGAATGGTGATGCGTCGCATTCCGAACAGATGGATGACACTCGTCGGCGACGTCGCACAGACCGGCGACCCCGCAGGTACGACGTCGTGGGCCGAAGTACTGGAACCGTATGTCGCACAACGATGGAAGCGAACCGAACTGACGGTGAACTACCGAACACCGTCCGAGATCATGACCATCGCCCGTGACGTACTCGCCGCTATCGACCCCGTCCAGTCGGTTCCTCGATCCGTCCGCGATTCCGGCAACCAGCCGTGGGCACAGTACGTCGACGATGACACTCTGGTGCCGACCGTGAGCGATCGGCTCGCCGAGCATCCCAGGCCCGGCATCAGTGTCGTCCTCGTTCCCCAGGCCATGTTGGAGCAGTTCGTGCATCTGCGATCGGACGTGGTAACCGTATCGACCGTGAAGGATGCAAAGGGCCTCGAATTCGATTCGGTTCTCATCGTGGAACCGAGCGACATCGTCACGGAATCTCCGCGCGGAATGGGAGATCTCTACGTCGCTCTGACCCGTGCGACGCAGCGCCTCGGCGTGGTTCATGCTCGTGAACTACCCGCCGAACTTTCCGGCCTGGCTGCGTTCGACGTCCTCGTCCAGTAGATCGACGAGTGGCCCGGCAGCTCGCCTCGCGGGAGCTACCGGGCCACTCGACCGAGCAGTACTGCTACCGAACCGTGTGCACGATGAGCACGTCGCACGTGGACTTGCGTGCGGCGTCGGACGGCACCGAACCGAGAAGTCGACCGGTGAGCGAGTTGAGGCCACGGTTTCCGACCACCAGCAGATCAGCCTTCACGTCGTCGACGAGCTGCAACAGGGACTCGACCGGAGCACCGACGATCGCACGCTCGTCGATGGTCTTTGCTCCAGCCTTGGTGGCATGTTCGCGGGCGGTACGAAGGATGTCGTGAGTGGGTGCGGAGCCGGTGATCTGGTAAGCATCCTCACGGAGCGCGTCGGCGGCCTTGCTGGTGTCCTTCGGATCTGCCGGGTAGTAGGCACATGCGATGACGAGCGTCGCGTCGGCGTCACCGGCGAGAGCAGCGGCCTTCTCTACAGCCCGCAAAGACGATTCGGACCCATCGGTTCCGACGACGACGGTGCGGTAGGCACTCATTCATTCCTCCAGTTATAGGTGTTCTGTCACACATTCGGTGACGAATTCGATCTGCATGCTTGTGGTCCGTCATAGGCCCGATGTGCCGGTCCCAGTGACCGTTTCGATGACCTTATCTGCATCGGCCGTTCATGATGCGTAGTTCGCTCACAACGTGAAGTCCGCGCCTCACATACATTGGTTCACATGCACATCCCCCGGCCGCTCAGGTCGTCGAAGACCGTCATGCTCGCGGTCCTTCTGGTTGCGATACTCGCAGTCGTTTCGATCTACCTCGTCTCCCGCTCCTCCAGCGAGAACGACGACGTCTCCACGCTCGACACCACGATTACCGTACCGGAGACACCCGGCAATTCCGAGATGGTAGACCTCGACGCTCGGCTGTTCGTACCGAAGACAACGCCCGCCCCGGCGGTGCTGCTCGCACATGGATTCGGGGGCGACAAGTTTTCGGTCGACGACCAAGCCCGGTCGCTGGCCTCCGACGGGTACGTCGTTCTGACCTACAGCGCGCGCGGCTTCGGCGCCAGCACCGGTTCGATCTCGCTGAACGATCCCGACGGAGAAGTCGCCGACGGACGCGCGCTGATCGATTGGTTGTCCGATCGGCCCGAGGTACTGCTGGACGGCCCGGGGGATCCGCGAGTCGGAGTTGCGGGAGGATCGTACGGCGGTGCGCTTGCGCTGAGCGTCGCAGGTACCGACCCTAGGATCGACGCGGTCGCGGCTTCGATCACGTGGAACGATTTGGGCCACGCTCTGTTCCCGAATTACGGCGTCACGACCGACGAAGACCGCGCGGAACTGGCCGGCATCGACTCACCCGCCGGTTCCGTCTACGGCGGACCGGGTGTGCTCAAGCGAGGGTGGGCCGGCGTCTTCTTCGGAGCGGGCAGTGCGCCGTCCGAGAGCACGGACGCAGCCGGCCCGGAAGGGAATGATGCCGTCGTCGAGAGCGAGAGCCCGGCCCAGGCAGGATGCGGTCGTTTCGCACCCGAGTTCTGTTCGGCGTACGCGCAATCGGCTGTCACCGGCGAGCCGTCCCCGGAATTGCTCCAGTTGCTCACCGAGCACTCCCCCGTCGCCGTCGCGTCGAGCATCACCGCGCCCACACTCCTGGTTCAAGGGATGCAGGACACCCTCTTCGGTCTCGATCAGGCAGACGCCACCGCCAGGCAGATCTCGGAGTCCGGCGGCGACGTCGAGGTTCGGTGGTTCAGCGGCGGACACGACGCCGGCGGCACCAACGGCAGCGCCGACAACGCAATGCGCGATTTCCTCGACGACCATCTTCGGACCGACACCGAGCCGGCATCGACACCACCGCCGTTCACGTATGCCATGCAAGGCTCGGCCGCCGAGCAGCAACAGGCACGTTCGCGGCGGATGACCGCGCCCGAATACCCGGGATTGGCAGCCGGTACCGAACCGACCCGGACGGTGCCTGTCGAACTCGGATCCGGGGCCGACGGGGGCGGACAGGCAGGTTCCGACGAACAGACGATCATCCGGCCGCCGGGAGCATCGCCGTCGGCGATCTCGTCGGTTCCAGGATTGGGGTCGGTGTTGTCCACCCTGTCGGCAACCTCTGCCGGGGCGCAGCTATCCGCCGACATCCCAGGCCAGTCCGCGACGTTCACGAGTGAGGCACTGAACGACCCTCTGACCATCACCGGCTCCTCTCGCGTGAACCTGCGGGTCGGGGCGTTCGCCCAGCCGCAGGAGGCGGTGCTGTTCGTCAAGCTGTACGACGTCGCGCCCAACGGTGGGCGCACACTTCCCGGCAGCGCCGTTGCGGCTGTGCGACTTCCCGATTCGGTCGGTGACGGTCCGATCCCGGTGACGGTGACCCTGCCCGGGATCAGTTACGTCGTACCCGAGGGACACCGCATCGAGATCGCGGTGGCCACGACCGATCAGGCGTACGCGGTACCCCTCGAGCCCGCCCAATTCGTCGTTGCTCTCGATGATTCGACGCTGTCGATTCCGTCGGTCGACGGCGTATCCACCAACGCGAGCTCGGTTCCGACGGCACCGATCGTCGGCATCGGGATCATCGCCCTGGCGCTGCTCACCCTGATCGGGATCAACGTGATCAGGGGGCGGCGTCGAGTCGTCGCCGAGGTCGATCAGGACCTCGTCGACACACCGCTTGTCATCACCGACCTCGCCAAGACGTACTCAAACGGTTTCAAAGCCGTCGACGGTGTCAGCTTCGAAGTACAGCAAGGCCAGGTGCTCGGGCTGCTCGGCCCCAACGGCGCAGGCAAGACCACGACACTTCGCATGCTCATGGGGCTGATCTCACCGACCAGCGGTGACATTCGAGTTTTCGGGCACAAGGTGTCACCGGGAGCTCCGGTCTTGTCGAGGCTGGGCTCGTTCGTCGAAGGATCCGGGTTCCTGCCGCACCTCAGTGGGAAGGAGAACCTGAACCTGTACTGGCAGGCCACCGGTCGCCCACCCGAGGACGCGCATCTCGAGGAAGCGCTGGAGATTGCCGATCTCGGGACCGCAATCGAACGCAAGGTCAAGTCGTATAGCCAGGGTATGCGGCAACGCCTCGCCATAGCTCAGGCAATGCTCGGCCTTCCGGATCTCATGGTTCTGGACGAGCCGACCAACGGTCTCGATCCACCGCAGATCAGAACCATGCGTGACGTCCTGATCAACTACGCGAAGACAGGACGGACGGTGCTCGTATCGAGCCATCTGCTGGCCGAGGTCGAGCAGACCTGTACGCACGTAGTGGTGATGAACCGCGGGTCGGTCATCAGCGCGGGCACAGTCCGCGACCTGACGGCAGCTGGTGGGCAAACCGAGATCCGCATCGACGACACCGCAGTGGCGGCGACGGTCCTCGAAGGCCTCGGATGCACCCCGACGGTCGTCGACGACTCCATCCTGCGCGCCGATCTCGGCACCATCGACCCTGCCGACGTCACCCGCGCGTTGTTCGACGCTGGACTCCGAGTGCGCGGACTGTCCCAGTCGACCCGCCTCGAGGACGTGTTTCTCGATCTGGTCCACAACGACGCGCTCCCAGCAGGTCCGATTCCCACGAAGGACGACCGATGAGTACGACACACAACGCCAGGCCCGACTCCGGGCCGCCCGACGGCCGGGCCGCGGGATACTCCGCGGGCAGGACACTGCCGTTCACCACCGAGCTCCGGCGTCAGTTCGGTCGCCGACGGACCCAGCTCGCGATCGGATTCCTCGCACTGCTCCCGGTGATACTGGCGATCGCGTTCGCCATCGGCAGCTCATCCGAGGACTCCGACGCGGGAGGCCTGATCGAACTCGGCACCCGCGGCGGAGTGAACTTCACCGTATTCGCGCTGTTCATGTCCGTCGGATTCCTGCTGATCGTCGTCGTCGCGTTGTTCTTCGGGGACTCGGTGGCCAGCGAGGCGTCGTGGTCGTCGCTGAGGTACTTACTGGCGATACCGGTTCCTCGAACACGACTGCTCGTACAGAAAGCTCTGGTGTCGGCGACTCTGTCGATCGCCGCGATCCTCACGCTCGTCGTTGTTTCGCTCGCACTCGGCACCGCGCTGTACGGAGCCGAACCTTTGGTGACACCGTTCGGCGACGGACTGTCCTTCATCGACGCCCTGGGCAGGCTCGTCGTCGCGGTCGCCTACATCGGCGTGAACCTGCTGTGGGTTGCGGGCTTGGCGATGCTGCTGTCGGTGCTGACCGACGCACCCCTCGGCGCAGTCGGAGGAGCAGTCATGACGTCGATTCTGATGCAGATTCTCGACCAGATCACCGCACTGGGCTCGCTGCGTAACTATCTACCCGGGCACTATGCAAACTCGTGGATCGACGCGCTGTCACCGACCATCGAATGGAACGACATCGTCGTCGGTTCGTTCTCGGCCGTCGCGTACGCCGCGCTCTTCGGCGTCGTGGCGTGGCAGAGGTTTTCCACGAAGGACATCACCAGCTGAGCGGCGCTCAACGCTTGACGGCCGGACCGAACACACCGTCCGGGAACACATTCTGCGCGATGACAGTGTCGCGCCACGGTGAGGCGAGCTCGACGAGCCTCGCCGCGCCGTCCTCGCCGAGGGCGGTCCACGGAGCGAGCGCGAGGTCGTCGGTGATGTCCTCGACCAAGTTCCGAAGGTCGACTCCGTGTTCGGTGAGTGCGCCGGCGGCGTCGAGGATCTCTCGGTCCGTCAGGTTCACGGTCGAGGCGTCCCATTGCTCCGTCGACCATCCACGACGCTTCCGCGCGAACTCCTTCTCGAAGCCCTTGCCGGTCGCGGTATGGGTGATCAACGCTTCGATACCGTTCAGCTCCGCTGTCTGCAACGCAGCGATGTGCCCGTCACCCCGGTGTTCGCGCAGCAGAGTCAGCGCGTGCCAGAAGACGAGATGTGGCGCGGTAGGCCATTCGAGGTCGGCGTAGGCGGCATACAGGGGACGACCGTCGTCGCCCGGGATACCGCGCGCTGCGATCGACGCGAGCTCCGCGGCCTCGGACATCTCCGGGGAATTCAGAATCTCGGCACCCAGCAGTCGGGTGTATGCCTCGTCGAGCGCCCGATACCGAATGTCGAGGATCTTTTCAGGTGATGCAACGGACCACGCTGCGGGCACCAGAGGCTCGATCAGCTCGCGGTTGAAGTTGTAGAAGGTTGCCGTCACCACTCCCGCACCGACTGCGCCCAGCGGAGCTGCGCGCCCGGCAAAATAGCACGCACGACCCTGCAGCCCCGCGTCACTGAGCGCTTCCTGCGTCTCCGGAACGAAATAGGTCAAAGAGTGCAGTAGTTCGAGTGCGCGAGCACTCCGGCCGGCAGTGGAAGCATCCATGGAGAGAACCGTATCGAAGCTCCCCTACTTCAAGCCCGCCGCATCCATTCCGCGAAGTTCCTTCTTCAGATCTTGGATTTCGTCCCTCAACCGGCCAGCCAACTCGAACTGCAGCTCACGAGCGGCGTTCATCATCTGGTCGGTGAGGTTCTGCACAAGCGCCGCCAACTCAGCACGCGGCATCGACTTGACGTCCTGACCCTCGTAGACCCCTGAACTGACAGCCCGTCCCTTCTCGCCCTGCGCTCGACGTCCACGACTGGCGTTGCGACCGGAACCACCGACCTCGACCGACTCGTCAGTATCCTCCGCCTCCTCGTAGACCTGATCGAGGATGTCGGCGATCTTCTTTCGAAGCGGCTGCGGGTCGACGCCCTTCTCTTTGTTGTAGGCGATCTGCTTCTCGCGCCTGCGCTCGGTTTCCTCGATGGCGTACTTCATCGAATCGGTCATCTTGTCGGCATACATGTGGACCTCGCCGGAGACGTTACGAGCGGCGCGGCCGATGGTCTGGATCAAGCTAGTGCCGCTTCGCAGGAAGCCTTCCTTGTCGGCGTCGAGGATGGCGACGAGCGACACTTCGGGAAGGTCGAGGCCCTCGCGAAGCAAGTTGATACCGATGAGCACGTCGTACTCGCCGAGCCTGAGCTGCCTCAACAGCTCCACTCGACGCAGCGTGTCGATGTCGGAGTGCAGGTACCGGACCCTGATGCCCAGCTCCAACAAGTAGTCCGTGAGATCTTCGGACATCTTCTTGGTCAGCGTGGTGACCAGAATGCGCTCGTTCTTCTCGGCTCGTTCGCGAATCTCGTGAACCAGATCGTCGATCTGTCCCTTGGTCGGCTTCACGACCACCTTTGGGTCGACGAGACCGGTCGGACGGATGACCTGCTCGACGAATTCTCCACCGGTCTGACCGAGTTCGTACTTGCCAGGAGTGGCAGAAAGGTACACCGTCTGCCCGATGCGCTGAGTGAATTCTTCCCAGGTCAGCGGACGATTGTCGGTGGCAGACGGGAGCCGGAAGCCGAACTCCACCAGGTTCCGCTTTCGGGACATGTCGCCCTCGTACATCGCGCCGATCTGCGGCACTGTCACGTGCGACTCGTCGATGACCAGGAGGAAATCCTCCGGGAAGTAGTCAATCAGCGTCGCGGGCGCTGTACCGGGGCCGCGGCCGTCGATGTGCCGTGAGTAGTTCTCGATGCCCGAGCAGAATCCGACCTGCTTGATCATCTCGAGGTCGTACTGGGTGCGCATGCGCAGCCGCTGCGCCTCGAGCAGCTTTCCCTTGTTCTCGAGGTCGGCGAGCCGCTCCTCGAGTTCCAACTCGATGTTCGCGACGGCTTTCTCCATCCTTTCCGGACCAGCAACGTAGTGCGTGGCCGGGAAAATGCGCACCGAATCGACCTTGCGCACCGTGTCGCCGGTCAACGGATGCAGGTAGTACAGTGCCTCGATCTCGTCGCCGAAGAACTCGATCCGCACGGCGAGTTCCTCGTACGACGGAATGATCTCCACGGTGTCGCCGCGGACACGGAACGAGCCACGAGTGAAGGCCATGTCGTTGCGGGTGTACTGGACATCCACCAGCAAGCGCAGTAGCGCATCGCGAGGCACTTCGACGCCGACCTGCAATTCGATGGACCGATCGACGTACGACTGCGGAGTGCCCAGGCCGTAGATGCACGACACCGAGGCGACTACGACGACATCGCGCCGCGAGAGCAGATTTGCCGTGGCCGAATGGCGAAGCCGCTCGACATCGTCGTTGACCGACGAGTCCTTCTCGATGTAGGTATCGGTCTGCGCGATATACGCCTCGGGTTGGTAGTAGTCGTAGTACGACACGAAATACTCGACGGCGTTGTTGGGAAGCATGTCGCGCAGCTCGTTGGCAAGCTGCGCAGCAAGAGTCTTGTTGGGAGCCATGACCAGCGTCGGGCGTTGCAGCTTCTCGATGAGCCACGCCGTCGTCGCCGACTTACCGGTACCCGTGGCACCGAGAAGTACCACGTCCTTTTCGTCGGCCAGAATTCTGCGTTCGAGTTCGGCGATAGCCGTGGGCTGGTCACCAGCAGGCTTGTGCTCGCTGACTACCTTGAACGCGGGACCGGTACGCTCGATGTCCCCGACGGGGCGGTGCTCGGAGCGAGCCACCACGGGATGTTCGGATGCAAACGCCATACAACCAGGGTAGACGCGACC
>NZ_LVCV01000379.1 GCF_001647195.1 Rhodococcus sp. EPR-157
ACCGAGCACTGCCGTTCACGTCCACGCACCCAAGGTCGAGTACTTCGACATCGTCGGGCTCACCAACACCGACCCGAAGGGCTTCGTGCGGTCGGTGGACGAATACCGCGTCGAACCGTGGGGTCTGTACATGGCACGACCGTCGGACCATCCCCAATTCGACTATCTGCAGTCGTGGCTCCTGCCGAGTCTCGGCCTCCGCGCGTCGATCTTCCACTACCTCCCCGGACACGTCCGCGACCAGGACTATTACGTCGACGTCGGTGAATTCGTACCGGGAGTCGACGCCTGGACCTCGGTCGACCACTACCTCGACATCGTGGTCAGGACCGGTCGCGGATTCGACTTCCTGGACGCGGACGAACTCGTCGAGGCACGGGTGGAGAACCACCTCGACACGGCGACTGCGGAACTGGCGATGAACAGGTCCGTCCGCGCGGTCGCAGGTCTCGCCGCGCACGACTACGACCTCGACGCCTGGCTGGCGTCGCTCGGGATGCCGACGACGTGGCGTCCGAAGGATGGGCGTGTGAGGGATGGACGGTAGGGGGGGTGGACGTATGCTGTTTCGGTCCGGCGCCCCGATCGCTTGAATGGTCCATTCATACGATCTGATCGCTTGTAGGGCACATTCAAGCCGATCGATTCGGCTACGCGGACCAACCCGTCTTCGCTGCCCAGTCCCACGCGCGTTGGTACGCCCCATCGAACCAGGGTGCCTTGACGTCCTGGTAGGCAGCCATCGCCTCCACATAGTCGGTGCGTTCGGCTGCCGCAGCCTCCGCACGCTGTTTGAGCGCGAGATATTCCGCGACCGAGTCCGGGGTGGCGCGCAGCCAGTCTCGGAATACCAGGGCGAACTGCTGACCGGGCCACCCGTCGACCCTGATGTGGATGTTGACGGGCCGCCCGGGGTCCGCTCCCCCATGAATTCGCTTGCCCCATACAGCGGGATCAGCTTCACCACCCACGCCGTACGCAGGTTTGGGATCGTCTGCCGTGATGTGCTCGATCCGAGGAAAGCCGATCGCGCGCAAGGGTTCCGCCAACGCGTCCGCCGATTCGAGGCTCCCGACCGTGATCTGAATGTCGACGACATCCTTGGCGTCGAGTCCGGCGACGGCCGTCGATCCGACGTGATCGATTCGCACAGCGGCAGTTCCGCAGACGACGGCAATGCGCGCGATGAGACGTTGCGCCTGCGCGGGCCAGGTCGGATCGGCAGCAGCGAGCGTCGGATGAGCCCTGGCGACGACGCCGTCACGAATATTACGCTCGAACGGAACGAGCCGGTCGTGCCACAGTGCGGTGACTACTTGCTCCAGATCGCCCGGCGCACCGCTGTTGTCGATCCAGACGTCGGCCGCCGCGCGCCTCTCCTCGTCGGTTGCTTGAGCCGCGATCCGCGCTCGTGCATCGGACTCGGGCATCTTCCGCTGGTTCACCAGTCGATCAACTCGCTCCTCCGCGTCCGCGTAAACCACGGCGACC
>NZ_LVCV01000380.1 GCF_001647195.1 Rhodococcus sp. EPR-157
ACCGAACGCCTCGACCAGTTGCGCGAGCCCGGACGTTCCCGGCTCGACGACCTCTCGTGAAATCACGTCGGCGTCGACGAGTACCCCACCCAACGCAGAAAGTGTTCTCGACACGGTCGATTTGCCTGCTCCAATGCCTCCGGTGAGGCCAAGTCTCAACATGCCTCCAGTCTGTCATCGAACACGCCGAAGCACACCAGCCCCAAATACCCCAGGTTTGGGGCAACGTCCGTTATCTTCGTGCGAGACAAGTATTTGCCGACCCACTTCTAGCGAAAAGGACTTCCGATGCGAAGCAATCAGATCCAACCGGGTCGGCACCGTCTCGGCATGGAATCGGGAGTTCACGTCATCTTGATTCCCGAGGTTGCCCTGGCGTTGGCCGACCATCGGCGCAATTGGTTCACAAATCTCCTCAGCCCGGCACGTCACAGCTTCGCCACGATGCGCAAGCGGACCGGCGCCGTCGCCCAGTGGAGTCCCGCCGTCGCAGGTTGAGCCATCCCGTCGATACGACGATGGACCCGAATCCTCCGCGGATCGGGTCCATTCTTGTATGGAATTGAAATTGTTGCGCACCAGACGGATCGAATGACTCATTCGGTCACCCGGGCCCGGAGCAGCGATCACCCGAGCCCACGCACGGCCGACCGCTGCTGACATAGAGCAGAAGAAAGCCCCGGCTCCACGAGGGAACCGGGGCTTTGCGGTCACACCCTTACGGGTGGACATCTTCTATCAGGCGTTGCCCGACAGCTTCTCACGCAGCGCAGCGAGCTGAGCATCGCTGGCCAGTGATCCGCCGGTCGATGCCGGAGCCGACGCTACGGGAGCGTCGCCTTCTGCTTCGGCGGGTGCCTGACCCGACTCGGAGGAGTAGTTGGTGTTGGCGGCTTCTGCAGCCTCGTCCTTCGCCGTCTT
>NZ_LVCV01000381.1 GCF_001647195.1 Rhodococcus sp. EPR-157
GAGCCATTCGTTGGTCTCGGAGTCGAAGCCCTCGGGGAAGATGTAGTTGCCACCCTCGTCGTACGAGTCGGCCATTCCGTACTTGGACGGATCGAACTCTTCTGCGTAGTCCTCGTTGGCCTGCTTGAGGCTCAGCGAGATACGACGACGCTCGAGATCGATGTCGATGACCTTGACGAGTGCGTCGTCGCCGACACCCACGACCTGGTCCGGAACCTCCACGTGGCGCTCGGCCAGCTCGGAGATGTGCACGAGGCCCTCGATGCCCTCTTCGACGCGCACGAACGCACCGAAGGGAACCAACTTGGTGACCTTACCGGGCACGATCTGGCCGATCGCGTGGGTGCGAGCGAACTGGCGCCACGGATCTTCCTGAGTTGCCTTGAGCGACAGCGAAACACGCTCGCGATCCAGGTCGACGTCGAGAACCTCGACGGTGACCTCGGTGCCGACCTCGACAACCTCGGACGGGTGATCGATGTGCTTCCAGGAGAGCTCGGAGACGTGTACGAGTCCGTCGACGCCACCCAGGTCCACGAAGGCACCGAAGTTGACGATGGAGGACACGACGCCCTTGCGGACCTGGCCCTTCTGCAGCTGGTGCAGGAATTCGCTGCGGACCTCGGACTGCGTCTGCTCGAGCCATGCACGGCGCGACAGGACCACGTTGTTGCGGTTCTTGTCGAGCTCGATGATCTTGGCCTCGATCTCCTTGCCGACGTACGGCTGGAGGTCGCGGACACGACGCATTTCGACGAGCGACGCGGGAAGGAAGCCACGGAGACCGATGTCGAGGATGAGTCCACCCTTGACGACCTCGATGACGGTGCCCTTGACGGCCTCGTCCTTCTCCTTGAGCTCCTCGATCGTGCCCCAGGCGCGCTCGTACTGTGCGCGCTTCTTGGACAGGATCAAGCGGCCTTCTTTGTCCTCTTTGGTGAGAACGAGAGCTTCGACCTCATCGCCCACGGAGACGACCTCATTGGGGTCGACGTCGTGCTTGATGGAGAGCTCACGAGAAGGGATGACGCCTTCGGTCTTGTAACCGATGTCGAGCAGAACCTCGTCGCGGTCGACCTTGACGATGGTTCCTTCGACGATGTCACCATCGTTGAAGTACTTGATCGTGGCGTCGATAGCGGCGAGAAAATCCTCTGCGGAGCCGATGTCGTTGACGGCTACCTGCGGTGAGGTTGTGGTTGAGGGCATGTGTTGAGTTGCTCCGGACGGGTTGGGTATCGGTTGATGGATGTTCGGTCGGACTGTCGATCTCGGTTCTGAACACCACGCGAACCTTCCGTGTCGAAAGACACCGAGGGCCACGAAGCGAAAGAACACATTCAGAACGAATTTGTTCCCACCGCGAATTCGGACCGGACGGACAAATCCCCCAGGATCGAACGCAGCATGAACACACTCGCGTCCAACAGGGTACGCGACCAGGTCACAGGTGGGCAAACGCGACTTGCCATCCCCGACCAGCACAACCACCGAAGCCGACTAACGTGTCGTCGGTGACCGACAGCACGCCCTCGTCCGACAGCTCATCGCCTTCCGTTGTACCAGGGCGCGCCCGGATCGGCTCCCAAGCGAGCGACCGCGCCAGCCGCTCCTGGTGGGACTCCGATGCCGACGAATACCACCGCACGCACGGTGAGTTCCTCGGCGTCGGATCCGAGAAGGGCGAGTTCGTGTGGTGCCCCGAAGGCCTGCACGAGGGCGATGTTCACCTCCTCGGCGACGTCGCAGGCAAGGACGTCCTCGAGGTCGGCTGCGGTTCGGCGCCGTGCGCACGATGGCTCGGAACCCAAGGAGCACGCGCCGTCGGGCTCGACATCTCGGCGGGCATGCTCGGCAAGGGAGTCGACGCGATGGCCGCCGCCGGGGACTCTGTCCCTCTGGTTCAGGCGAGCGCCGAGTTCCTGCCGTTCGCCGATGCCAGCTTCGACATCGCATGTTCGGCGTTCGGCGCAGTACCGTTCGTGGCCGACTCGGCACGCGTCATGCGCGAGGTTGCCCGGGTTCTCCGTCCAGGGGGTGTGTGGGTCTTCGCGGTCAATCACCCCATGAGATGGATTTTTCCCGACGATCCGGGACCGATCGGACTGACCGCTTCCATCCCGTACTTCGATCGCACCCCGTATGTCGAATTCGACGCCGACGGAACCCCCACGTACGTCGAGCATCACCGCACGATCGGAGACCGCGTCCGCGAGATCGTTGCAGCCGGGCTCGAGGTTCGCGACATCGTCGAGCCTGATTGGCCCGAATGGCTCGATCGAGAATGGGGCCAGTGGAGCCCACTGCGCGGACAGCTGTTCCCCGGTACCGCGATCTTCAGCGCCCGAAAGCCTCTGACGTAGGAAACGAAAGTCGGATCGGTCAGACCCGGAGGGTCCGCGCGAGAACAGTTTCGGCGAACTCACTCGTCGACGCCTGTCCGCCGAGGTCCGCAGTAGCAACTCCGGATTCGAGGGCCCCGTCTACCGCATGCCTGATGCGTCGCGCCGAGCGCGCCAAACGAGTGTCTCCGTCGTGTTCGGCGAGCCAGTCGAGCATCATCGCCGCGGATAGAAACAATGCAGTCGGGTTGGCCCTGTTCTTCCCGGCGATATCGGGCGCCGATCCATGGGCGGCCTGAGCCATGGCCTTCGTCTCCGAACAATTCAAGGACGGCGCCATTCCGAGCGAGCCCGACAACTCGCCGGCCAGGTCGGACAGTATGTCTCCGAACATGTTCTCCGCGACGATCACGTCGAAGTCCTCGCCACGTCGAACGAGAAGCGCGGTCAACGCGTCGATATGTTGCTCGTCCACCCTGACGTCGGGAAACTCCTCGGCCACTGTTCTGCACGCATCGCGAAACAAGCCGGTCGTCATGGACAGCACGTTGGTCTTGTGGACGATCGTCACGTGCTTGCGGCGACTGCGGGCCTGCGTGAACGCTTCCCGGGCGATCCGCTCGCACGCTGCGCGGGTGAAGACTCCGACCGCAAGCGCGACGTCCGGTGTCGGCATGAATTCACCACTACCGAGGAACATGTTGCGATCGGCGTAGAAGCCCTCCGTGTTTTCCCGGACCACGACCAGATCCATGTTCGGCGACACCGCTCGGACTCCGGGATGGGTCGCGGCGGGTCGAACATTGGCGAAGAGGTCGAACGTCTTCCGCACCACCCCGCCAGGAGTGAGCTGCGACCGAAACGGCTCCGGATACGACGCGCTGTCGTGCGGGCCGAGAATCCACGTGTCCAGCGACCTCAATTCGTCGATCGTCGAGTCCGGAGCAGGACATCCGTCGGACTCGATCGCCTCGCGCCCCAGCGGCAGTACAACCCAGTCGACGGTAAGGTCTTGCTCGCCTTCCATCGCGGCTTCGACGACCCGCATCGTCGCGGGGACTATTTCGTGTCCGATGCCATCGCCGAGCATCGATCCGATGCGTACCGTCTTCGCTCCGCTGTGGGCCATATCAGCCATCATGGCTCACTATGGTTCAGTCTCTGGAATTACTGCTCGATGATTCGCTCGATGCTGCCATTCGTCGGGAGTGGCAACTGCTGCTCGACGCCGATCTGCCGTCCCAGGGGCGCCACACCGGGTTGTCGAATCGCCCGCACATCACACTGTCGGTAGCGGACGAATTCGATGAACTCGACTCACGGATCGACGATGAGTTCTTGAACGTCCGCTTTCCCGTGCGCCTCGGTGCGTTCGTGGTTTTCCGAGGCAAGCAGACCACGCTTGCGCGTCTCGTAGTTCCGTCCAAGGAGCTACTGGTGGTGCATGGTCGGGTGTCGCAGCTGGCCGCGAGTGCCGAGGGCTATCGGTCGCACACCTCGACGGGAAAGTGGACACCACACGTCACACTGGCGCGCAAACTCACCCGTGCGGAGCTTGCGGAAGCGTTTCTTCGTCTGCATGCGTGCCCGTCCGATCTCGTCGGCGACATCTCGGCAATGCGGAGATGGGATGGAGAGAGCAAGAGTGAGTGGCTCGTTCGATGACGCGGCGTCAGAAGCGGTAGTCGCCGAACTGAGACACCTCTGAGTGAGTGTCGGGCGCAAGACCGACCGCCAAGGCGAGATACATCGCGCCGACAACTAACAGGATGAGAAGGATGATTGTCATGCACGTAAGCCTGCAACCAGCAGTTCCACACCAACAGTGGCAGATATGACATAGTTCATCGATTTTCTGCCATACTTGTGTGGTGCTGAAACGTGTAGTCGTACCGCTGCTCCCGTTGACCGAACAGTTCGAGATGGGCGTCGCGTGCGAAGTGTTCGGATTCGACCGATCCGACGAAGGTTTACCCACCTATGACTTCTCTCTCGTCGCGGGTGTTGCAGAACCGATCAGGTCGAGGTTCGGGTTCACGATCGACGTGCCGTACGACCTCGATCAACTCGACGAAGCCGATCTCATCGTCATTCCGGCAGGTGGAACCCGGACGTCCGACGACGGCAGCTACGTGTGCGGCACCGACTACGACGCCGCCATCGAGCCTCTGTTGGTCAAATTGCGCGCAGCCGTGAATCGCGGCGCAAAGGTGGCCAGTCTGTGCAACGGCGCTTTCCTGCTCGGCAAGGCAGGCCTTCTCGATGGTCGTCGCTGCACCACCCACTGGCGGCATTCGGATCGTCTGGCGGCGGAGTACCCGTTGGCCGACGTCGATCGCAACGTGCTCTACGTCGACGACGGCAACGTGCTCACCAGCGCCGGGACCGCGGCGGGAATCGACCTGTGCTTGCATATCGTCCGCAAGGAACAGGGCAGCACCGTCGCGAACGGCATCGCTCGACGGATGGTCGTGCCGCCACACCGCGATGGTGGTCAGGCGCAATTCGTCACCCCTCCCCTGCCGACCCCCGAGGTCGACACTCTCGCGCCGCTGCTCGACTGGATGACCGAGCATCTCGATTCGGACCTGACGGTGCAGGCCCTCTCTGCCAAGGTCAACATGTCCGCACGGACCTTTGCACGGAGATTTCAGGCAGAGACTGGAACCACACCGGCCCGTTGGCTCAACGACCAGCGAGTACTCGCTGCTCAGCAGCTGTTGGAGAATTCGGATCTGTCGATGGACGTCATCGCCGAGCGTGTCGGCTTCGGCAATGCGGCCGTCATGCGCCAACACTTCGTTCGAGTGCGCTGCACAACGCCCAATTCCTACCGAAGAACATTCCGCGCTGCACCGCAGCCTGTATGAGCCGGGAAGAATCCAGCTCGGTCGTGCGTTGAGAGGGGCAGGAAGAACAGTTCAACGAAAGGGCAGGCGTGGCAACACAGACTTTGACTCAGCAGAACTTCGACGAGATCGTCGGCGGCAACGACGTGGTCCTGGTCGACTTCTGGGCGTCGTGGTGTGGGCCGTGCCGCCAGTTCGCGCCCACCTTCGAGAAGTCGTCGGAGTCGCACCCGGACGTAGTCCACGCCAAGGTCGACACCGAGGCAGAACAAGGGCTCGCAGCGGCAGCGAACATCCAGTCGATCCCGACGATCATGGCTTTCCGCGAAGGCGTACTCGTATTCGCGCAGCCGGGTGCATTGCCGGCGGCGGCGTTGGAGGACCTCGTGGGTCAGATCAAGGCACTGGACATGGATGAGGTACGCAAGCAGCTCGCAGAACAGAAGGCCGGTGCGGACGCCGAGTAGTCAGGCGCAGCAACCGAATACGAGGGACCGATCGCTTGGCGATCGGTCCCTCGTTCGTGGTGGAGGCTAGTGCGCCGCCTTGTCCCAGCTACGGCCTGTTCCTACCGAGACCTCGAGCGGTACCGACAGCTCGATCGCAGAGGACATCTTCTCGCGGACCAGCGCTTCGACCTGCTCACGTTCGGATTCGACGACTTCGAGCACCAATTCGTCGTGCACCTGAAGCAGCATGCGCGACTGCAGTTTCGAATCGGACAGCGAGCGGTGCACATCGATCATTGCCACCTTGATGATGTCGGCCGCAGTGCCCTGAATCGGTGCGTTCAGTGCGGCACGCTCGGCCACCTCCCGGCGCTGGCGGTTGTCGCTGTTGAGATCGGGTAGGTATCGACGACGTCCGTACAGGGTCGACGTGTAGCCGACTTTCCGTGACTCCTCGACGGCGTTCCGCAAATAGTCGCGAACTCCACCGAACCTCGAGAAATACGCCTCCATTTGCTGCTTGGCTTCGTCGGTCGAGATCTTCAACTGCGCAGCCAGCCCGAAGGCACTCAACCCGTATGCGAGACCGTACGACATTGCTTTGACTCGCCGGCGCAGCTCAGGAGTGACTTCTTCGATGGGGACCCCGAACGCACGAGCACCGACGAAACTGTGCAGGTCTTCGCCGGTGTTGAACGCCTCGATCAGACCCTCGTCACCGGACAGGTGCGCCATGATGCGCATTTCGATCTGGCTGTAGTCAGCGGTGAGCAGCGTGTCGAACCCCTCGCCGACGACGAAACCGTCCCTGATGTGACGGCCTGCCTCGTTGCGGACCGGGATGTTCTGCAAGTTCGGGTCGGTGGACGACAGCCGACCCGTAGCGGCGACCGTCTGATTGAACGTCGTGTGGATGCGACCATCGTCGGCGACTGACTTGAGCAACCCGTCGACCGTGACCTTCATTCGCGTCGCGTCTCGGTGATCGAGGAGGAATCTCAGGAACGGGTGCTCGGTCTTCTCGAACATGCCCTGCAGCGCGTCGGCATCGGTGGTGTACCCGGTTTTGGTCTTCTTCGTTTTCGGCATGTCGAGCTCGTCGAAGAGCACGACCTGGAGCTGCTTGGGCGAGCCGAGGTTGATCTGCTTGCCGATGACCTCGTACGCGGCGTTCGCGGCCTCGCTGACCTGATCGGCGAACCCGCTCTGCAGTTCCTCGAGATGGGTGCGGTCGACGGCGATGCCGGTCGCCTCCAGATCGGCGAGCACCGAGAGCAACGGCAGCTCCATGTCCGACAGCAACGACGTGGATTCGATGTTCTCCAGCTCGGTGTCAAGGGCGGCAGCGAGATCCAGAATGGCCTGTGCACGGAGGATTTCGCCTTCGGCAATGGCAGCCTCCGCAACATCTTCGGTGTCGAGTAGCGACATCTGACCCTCCACCGAATCCTCGGCCCGCAGCTCACGCTTGAGGTAACGCAAGGACAGGTCGTCGAGGTTGAAGCTCCGCTGCCCCGGTCGGACCAGATAAGCGGCGAGCGCGGTGTCACTCGTCACACCGCCCAATGTCCAGCCGCGTCCACGAAGCGCGTGGATAGCCCATTTCGCTTCGTGCAACGCCTTGGGCTGTGCAGGATCCGCGAGCCAAGCAGTCAACGCCTTCTCGTCGGATTCGTCGAGATCGGTTGTGGTGACGAACCCACCCTCCCCGTCGGAAGCCGCGATGGCGATGGACACGGCGTCGCTGTCGAACGGCCGCCGCGGACCGACTACGGACAATCCGTGACGCTCACCGGTCGACGCGTGAGCGCTGAGCCATGCCGCCAACTCCCCGACAGGAACGGTGCCGCCCTTGACGTCGAAACCCTCTTCGGCCTCCGGCTCCGCGGACGACAGAGTCTCGAAGAGACGGTCACGCAACACACGGAACTCGAGATCGTCGAACAGGGCGTGAATCTTCTCCCGGTCCCATGGCGCAAGCTCGAGCTGGTCCGGTGTGTAGGGCAGGGGGACATCGCGCACCATCTCGGTGAGTTCTCGGTTGAGAACGACCGAGGACAAATTGGCGCGCAATGCATCGCCGACCTTGCCTTTGACTTTGTCGACGTTGTTGACGAGTTCCTCGAGCGAGCCGTATTCGATGATCCATTTGGTCGCGGTCTTCTCACCGACTCCAGGGATGCCTGGAAGATTGTCGCTCGGGTCGCCTCGTAGCGCGGCGAAGTCCGGGTACTGCGAAGGTGAGAGACCGTACTTGGTGGTGACCTCTTCTGGCGTGAACCGGGTGAGCTCCGAGACCCCCTTCTTGGGGTAGAGAACCGTGACGTTCTCGGTGACCAACTGCAACGAATCTCGGTCACCCGTTACGACGAGCACTCGATAGCCGAGCGCCTCCGCCTGGGTCACCAACGTTGCGATGATGTCGTCCGCCTCGAACCCGGCCTCGGCCATGACCGGGATACCCATCGCTCCGAGGACGTCCTTCGTGATGTCGACCTGGCCTGCGAACTCGTCGGGCGTCTTGCTGCGGTTGGCCTTGTAATCCGGGAATCGCTCGGCACGGAACGTTTGGCGCGAGACGTCGAACGCCGCAGCGATGTGCGTCGGCTTCTCGTCGCGCAGCAGGTTGATGAGCATCGACGTGAACCCGTAGACGGCGTTGGTCGACTGACCGCTCGTCGTCTTGAAGTTGTCCACCGGTAGCGCGAAGAAGGCGCGGAACGCGATGGAGTGTCCGTCTATCAGCAGCAACGTCGGCTGCGGGCCATCGGTGGATGAACCGGACGAGGATGCGGGTACGGCACTGGCTTCGATTGCGGGGCTCACGGTTGACCAGTCTATGTAGAGGGTCCGACACCGGCGAAGCGGATGTAGATCTTCCGCAACGCGCCTGCTCGCGGAGTTCGAAACACAAATGATACTTCCCGGAAATTCGAGACGCCGATTTCGTGCGCTTGCAACGGTTAGAGTCCGACAATTGCAAGCAGCCGAGCCCACTCATGGGCTCACCCCGACAACCGTCCGGAGGACGTGCGTGGCTCCAAATGTTCGATGGACCCGAAGAAAGATCCGAGTTCGGTCCACCAACCGAATCTCGCTTCGCTTACTGAGACAGACCCTCATGTTGGCGCTACTAGGATCCATAGCAGCGGTCGCGTTCGGCGGAACTGCGCTGGCGCAGGAACCGACCCCGACTCCCCCGCCAGCAGCATCCACTACCGAATCACCTGCTACCCCTCCCACCGACGCGGTGTCGGTGAGTGGCAGCCTCAACAACGGCGGTGACCGCCTCGCCGATGTCGACGTGGTTGCGGTCGACGCGTCGGGCGAGGAGGTCGCCAGGACCACATCCGTCGAAGGCGGCCGGTGGACACTCGAAATATCGCCCGGCTCATATACATTCGAAGTCGACGCAGAGACACTTCCGGACGGCGTCAGCGTCCAGGGCGAAGTACAGCGCGACGTCGCAGCCGGTCGGGCCAATACCATCATCTTCTCGTTCGGTGAAGCTCGAACAGCCACCGACGTGCCCTTCTACGAGGAGTTCCTCCGAACCACCGTCGACGGTTTGCGCTTCGGACTCGTCATCGCACTCGCTGCCGTCGGCCTGAGCCTGATCTTCGGCACGACCGGCCTGACGAACTTCGCACACGGAGAGCTCGTCACACTCGGCGCCGTCGCGGCATGGGTCTTCAACGTCAGTCTCGGCATTCAGCTGATCCCGGCCACGATCCTCGCGATCATCGTCGGAGTCGCGATCGGATGGTTGAACAACGCCGCCATCTGGCGACCCCTCCGAAAACGCAAGACCGGCTTGATCGCTCAGCTCGTCGTATCGATCGGTCTGGCAATCGCCCTTCGATACCTGATCCTGATCTTCTTCTCGGACCGCGCCGAACCGTTCGACGATTACCAGGCGCAGACCCAGAACGAGTGGGGCCCTCTCGCCATCACCAACGTCAACCTCGCCTGCATCATCATCAGCATCGTCGTTCTCGTCGCCGTTGCACTGATGTTGCAACGCACGCGAATCGGCAAGGCGATGCGCGCGGTCGCTGACAACCGCGACCTAGCGGCATCGTCCGGTATCAACGTCGAACGAGTCGTGACCTTCGTTTGGTGCATGGGTGGCGGTCTCGCCGCTCTCGGCGGTGTCCTGTTCGGACTCTCCGAGCTCGGTGGGCGAGTCCAGTGGGAGATGGGTTTCAAACTTCTTCTGCTCATGTTCGCCGGAATCACACTGGGCGGGCTGGGAACCGCATACGGAGCACTCCTCGGCTGCGTTATCGTCGGACTCCTCGTTCAGTGGTCCACGATGATCATCAATCCCGATCTCAAATACATCGGAGGACTGCTCGTCTTGATTCTCATCCTCGTCGTCAGGCCTCAGGGCATCCTCGGCTCGCGGCAAAGGATCGGGTGACCTGATGGATATCCTCGGAGCTCTCCAAGTCTCACTGGCCCAGCTGATCGGCCCGTCGGCGATCTTCTACGCATTGCTCGCCATCGGGCTGAATCTGCACTTCGGCTACGCCGGTCTGCTCAACTTCGGCCAGATCGGATTCGCACTGCTCGGCGGCTACGGCGTCGGCATCATGACCATCACCTACCAACAGCCCCTGTGGCTCGGCATTCTCGTCGGCCTCGGCGCAGCCGGTCTGCTCGCACTCGTACTCGGCATCCCGACACTGCGTCTACGCGCCGACTATCTCGCGATCGTCACCATCGCGGCCTCGGAGATACTCAGACTGGTCTTCAGGTCGACCGCAACGGATCCGGTGACCAAGTCCACGAACGGAATCTTCGGTTTCGCAGATCCGTTCACCTCGCTCAGTCCGTTCGACTCCAGCAAGCAGTACGCCTTCATCGGCGTCAAGTTCTACGGTGACGATCTGTGGGCGATGGTCGTGGGTTGGACACTCGTCCTTCTCCTCTGCGGATTGATCTACCTACTCACGCACAGTCCGTGGGGCCGCGTCCTCAAGGCGGTTCGAGAAGACGAGGACGCTGCCCGCTCGCTGGGCAAGAACGTCTTCGTCTACAAGATGCAGGCACTCGTCCTCGGCGGCGTCATCGGCGGCATGGGCGGTGTGTTCAACGCCCTGCAGACCAAGTCCATCAACCCCGATTTCTATTCGACGGCCCAGACGTTCTTCGCGTTCGGCGCCCTCATCCTCGGTGGCGCGGCGACCGTGTTCGGACCGGTCCTCGGTGCGATGCTGTTCTGGTTCCTGCTGTCCATCCCCGACGCCCTTCTCCGGCAGGCGATCTCCGGTCCCGACCCTCTGTTGAATCTCACCGAGCAGCAGGTCGGTGCAACACGATTCGTACTGCTTGGCATCCTCATCGCCGTCCTGATGGTCTTCAGACCCCAAGGAATCCTCGGCAACAAGCGAGAGGTCCAGCTCAATGCCTAGTTCGTCAACAGCAGGGCCTAGTTCGTCACAAGCAGGGCCTGGTTCCAAGAAAGGGCCTGGTTCCAAGAAAGGGCACGCCATCAAGCGAGTGCTCAGCGCCGAAGAGCGATCGGCACTTTTCGCCGCCGTCCCGCAGACACCGGGCGCACCCAAACCGGACCCGACTCTCGTCGTCGACGGGGTGTCCCGTACTTTCGGCGGCCTCAAGGCGGTCGACGTCGCCCACCTCGAAATCCAACGTGGTTGCATCACCGGGCTTATCGGCCCCAACGGTGCAGGCAAGACGACGTTGTTCAATCTGCTCACCGGCTTCGACCGACCCGACACCGGGACGTGGTCACTGGACGGTCAGTCACTCGGCAAGATGCATCCCCACCAGGTCGCTCGCAAAGGCGTCGTTCGGACTTTTCAGCTCACCAAGGCGTTGTCGAAGTTGACGGTGCTCGACAACGTTCGACTCGGTGCCACCGGCCAACGCGGCGAGCGAATATTCAATACGCTCGCGCCGTGGACGTGGAAGAAGCAGGAGAAGGAGATCACCGAACGCGCCTACCAACTCCTCGAAAGGTTCAAGCTCGACACCAAAGCAGACGACCTTGCAGGATCGATGTCGGGTGGTCAGCGTAAGTTGCTGGAGATGGCGCGTGCATTGATGACCGATCCTGCAGTCGTCATGCTCGACGAGCCGATGGCAGGCGTCAATCCCGCTCTGACACAGAGCCTTCTGGGCCATATCAAGTCATTGCGGGACGACGGTATGACGGTGGTGTTCGTCGAACACGACATGGACGTCATCCGTGACATCAGCGACTGGGTCGTCGTCATGGCCCAGGGAAGTGTCATCGCCGAATCCACCCCGGAGGACCTGTCGAACAACGGCGCCGTCGTCGACGCCTATCTCGGCAGCCACCACGACCAAGCGCTCGAGTTCGACGAGGATGGCAATCCGGTCGGCGCGACAGCCGAATTGGCCGAAGCACTGGAGCAGGCCGAAGCCGAGGAACTCGAAGCAGGCGGCAACTTGTCCGAGCCGGAATTCGTGGCTCCGGCAGACATCGTCGCGCCTGCGCCAGGTAAGCACGCCAAGGAAGAAGTCGGCTCATGAGCGAACCGAGCACAACGAAACTGACCCCGGCGGAGTTCGCCGCTACAGCAGGCGAACACGCGCGTCTCGCCGAAGGCGCACTCCTCCGCGCGGACAACTTGGTGGCGGGCTACATTCCCGGCGTCAACATCCTGAACGAGTGCAACTTCTTTCTGAAGGACGGTGAAATCGTCGGCATCATCGGCCCCAACGGTGCCGGGAAGTCGACGTTGCTCAAGACCCTGTTCGGACTGATTCCGGTCCGCGAGGGATCGGTGAAGCTGCGTGGGGACAACATCACGTCGGCCGAGGCACATGTGCTCGTCACCAAGGGAGTCGGATACGTCCCGCAGACGCAGAACGTCTTCCCGTCGCTCACCATCGAAGAGAACCTCGAGATGGGTATCTATCTGCGGCCGAAGAAGTTCACGGAGCGATTCGAGTTCGTCAGCGAGCTGTTTCCACTTCTCGGTGAGCGCAAGAAAGTCAAGGCGGGTGCACTCTCCGGCGGTGAACGCCAGATGGTCGCCATGGGGCGCGCGCTGATGATGGAACCGTCCGTGCTGCTACTCGACGAGCCGTCGGCAGGTCTGTCTCCGATGTTCCAGGACGAAGTGTTCATCCGCTGCAAGAAGATCAACGCGACGGGTGTCTCCATCATCATGGTCGAGCAGAACGCACGCCGCTGCCTGCAGATCTGCGACCGCGGATACGTGCTCGACCAAGGCAGGAACGCGTACACCGATACCGGTACCAATCTGATGAACGACCCCAAGGTGATCGAGCTGTACCTCGGCACCCTCGCCGGAAGCAAAGAGAAGAAGTAGCTTTCGTTCGCTCACGAACCCGGGACCAGCTCCGTGGCCCGGGTTCTGTGCTGTCCAGGCGCGATTCAGGGGTTTCGGGCGTCCGGAGGGGTGGGAGTGACTCACAGTCTGATTCGGTCTCCGCGTGAGCGAACGACTGTCTCGGTCACTCAGAGTGTGCGAACGACCCATTCGGTCACCTGAAACCACCCGCGCCCACACGACCGACACCGCCGGGCGCACAAACGAAGCACCCCGGTCCGACGGATCGGACCGGGGTGCTTCGTCAGTTCAGTGTTGCGGGTCGATCACTCTCCGACGACGATGTATCCGTCTGTGGTGAGGGTGTTGTCAGGTCCGAAGACCAGGTTGCCGTACGAACCGGTTGCCGGCTCACCCGCGTCGCTGAAGTTCAGCTGACCGGTGACGCCGTCGTAGTCGATGTCCGTTCCGGCCTGGACGAGTGGAAGGCACTGTGCGTACGTGGTGCACTTCTCGCCGTCCTTGGTGACGCTGTTGATGCTGGCAGCGATGTCCGTGCCTGCAGTCGACTTGGCCTGTTCCGCGGCGAGAGCAGCAATTACGACCGCGTCGTAGGACTCACCGGCGTAGTTGAAGTCGACCAGAGCGGGATCGACTGTCTTGAGCCGGTCCTGGAAGGCGGTGCCGACGTCGGTGAGCGGAGTGGTTCCGCGCATCGTATCGAGCAGACCTGCAGCAACGGACTCACCGAGCGCGTTGCCCATGTTTCCGTCGACGCCGTAGACGAGGGTGCCGTCGGACGGCCCGATGCCGACCTCGTGCATACGCGTGATGATCTTCGCCGACTCCTCGAAGCCGATGATCGCCACAGCGTCGGGAGCGAAGTTCTTCACGTCGTCGACCTCGGCGTTGAACGACTGCGCGTTGGGGTCGTAGATGATCTTCTGGATCTGGTCGGACGGAATACCAGCAGCTTCGAGGTTCTCGACGGTGTTGGTGGCCAAACCGGTTCCGTACGGATCGTTCAGGGCGAGGATGGACACGCGCTGAGCGCCGTCCTCTGCGATGAGCTGCGACAGAGCCTGAGCCTGCAGGACGTCCGTCGGAGCCGTACGGAAGTACTGGCCCTTGTCCGGGTAGCAGACGAACTGATCAGAGGTGTTGGCGGGCGAAATCTGAACGACGCCTGCGCTGGCGATCTTGTCGATCACCTTGAGCGACACCGAGGACGACGCCGCACCGACGATGACGTCGGCGCCACCGGCGAGCAACCGGTCGACGGTGGTGTTGGCCGTATCCGTCGTGGTGTCACCCGAGTCACCCTGAATCAACTGCACGGGCTGACCGAGTACGCCGCCCGATCCGTTGACTTCGTCGACTGCGAGCTGAACACCGGCGACCTCGGGAGGTCCGAGGAATGCAAGGCTGCCGGTTGCCGGCAGAAGTGTTCCGACTACCAAAGGCGTCGTGACCGGTGTTGCGCCTGCGGTTGCCTGGTCGGGCGTGCAGTCGGTGCTGACGGTCGTTTCTTCTGCTGCCGAACTTTCACCGCTGGCAGTGCTGGAACTGTCACCCGAGCTGGAATCATCGCTCGATGAACAGCCGAACAGTGCCAATGACGCAGCACCCAGCACCGCAGCCGTGCGGACATAGGTCCGTTTTGCCATCTAGGGTCTCCTTGATCGATCTAAATATGGTGCACAGTGATGCGCCCCATGTGTGGATCAGACGCTAGCTGTCCCAATCGATCTGCGATGGACGAGAAGACGCCTCGTGACCTGACTGTGACCTGTGAGCCCAAAGATTTACATCGCCGTAGCGTTCGAGCGGACCGCTCACACGTCCGCAGGCTTGTCGAGGGTCTCGATGATGACCTCCGCTACCGCCTTCATCGTTGTCCGGCGATCCATCGCGGCGCGCTGAATCCACTTGAACGCCTGCGGCTCTGTGAGTGCCTGCGACTCCATCAGCTTTCCCTTGGCACGCTCGATGAGCTTGCGCGTTTCCAAGCGTTCCTGAAGATCCGCGATCTCGTTCTCCAACGACGAGATCTCGGGACATCGACTCGCTGCGAGCTCGACCGCCGGCATCAGATCCGCTTTCGAGAACGGCTTCACCAAGTACGCCATGGCACCCGCGTCTCGGGCCTTCTCCACGAGCTCGCGCTGACTGAACGCCGTCAGGATGACCACTGGCGCGATGCGCCTCTCGGCAATTTCGGACGCCGCATCGATTCCGTCGCGGCGCGGCATCTTGACGTCCATGATCACCAAATCCGGACGCAGCTCCACCGCGAGATCCACGGCCTGCTGACCGTCAGCGGCCTCACCGACCACCTCGTAGCCCTCTTCGCGCAGCATCTCGACCAAGTCCAGGCGGATGAGCGATTCGTCCTCGGCCACCACGACACGCAGAGCGGGCTTGCCACTCTCCTGCGCAACAGGAGCATTCATAGGTACCAGTCTCCTTCGACAGTCTTCGACCAGCAGAAATCCTCGCATGCCCATCGAACCCATGCAGACTCCGCTGGGCCGTCGAAGCACTTGAAGGGTACCGGTGCGGGGCCTACTCGGCGCATCTTCTAAAGTAGTGAACCGCAAGACAACGCCAGCCCTCGTATCCCAATTGGCAGAGGAAACGGATTCAAAACCCGTGCAGTGTGAGTTCGAGTCTCACCGAGGGCACCACATCACAGCAGGTACCGGCCATGTGACCTGCGCCGGTTGACATTCGGCTGGCACCACCCCGGTTCTACCCCGGCGCGATGGGGCAAAGCCGCCGCAGGAATATCGACGGCGGAACAACAAGACCGCGGAGTCTTGTGTATGAATAGCGCATGGACGACGAGACACTTGGCATTTTGTTCATCTTCGGCTTCATCTGGCTCATCTGCGGCTTGATCGCGGGCGTGGTCGCCTCCAACAAGGATCGAAGCGGCGGCGGGTTTATCCTGCTGGGATTCCTGCTGGGTCCAATCGGAGTACTGGCGGCTGTTCTTGCGCCGCGCGGTACGCCCCCTGTGCCCGCCGGACTGCGAGCGGTCACGTGCACCAGATGCAACGCCGCACAGAACGTTGACCTCACCCAGCCGCAATTTGAGTGCTGGCAATGCCACACAACAATGCCGATCCCAGCAAAGTGACGCGACACGACACCCAGGAGATGTCGGAACCGCTCGGTACTATCCGTGCATGACACTGGAGAGCTTGATCGGCGAACTTGAAGAACCTCGCCTTGAGCTGGCAGCGAGCGGCAACTACATGGAAGTATGCGCCGTCTGCACGCGCACCAGTGAAGCCGACGGCGATCTAGAACCTGTCGAGGAATGGGTGGTCGTAGGTGCGTACGACTCGCCGCACCCACTTCTCGGCGATTTGCGGATTTGCCTGTGCAACAAATGTTATGCGCAGTGGTCGGGACACTTCACCTTGCCACAGGAGCTGCACTGGGCCGACGAGGACAACCCCGACAACATAGAGGTTCGCGTCGATGAGTCCCTCCCGTGGTGGGCAACCTTTCAGGTGCTGGTTAACCCGACTTCCGACGGGGAGTTCGAGAAGCACGTGCACGAGCAGAGAGAAAAGATGGCTGCGATCTGGGCCGCAGGGGCTGCCGACACCGATGAGGAGGGCGAGGAATGAGCACCGCAGGCGACGCCACCACAGGTGGGATTCAAGAAGCGACACTAACTCTTACCGAGGACGAGGCCGATGCGCCAAGCAAGACTTGCTTCATCGTCTGCCCA
Source organism: Rhodococcus sp. EPR-157 (assembly GCF_001647195.1). Classification (GTDB taxonomy): domain Bacteria; phylum Actinomycetota; class Actinomycetes; order Mycobacteriales; family Mycobacteriaceae; genus Rhodococcoides. The sequence continues at coordinate 16,675 of NZ_LVCV01000381.1, forward strand.
ATCGGGGACAACAATAGCGAGATTCGGAAATTTAGCAATCAGGTTAAGACGCACATCATCGACGTGGCGCTTACGCCTCTCGGCTACGAGACCACACGTGCTGACGTAATCGACAAGTCTGGCAATATCACTACCCAGATCGTGAACCAGCTTATTGAGGCTGATCTCGTAATCGCCGACCTCACCGGGCATAACCCAAACGTGTTTTATGAACTTGCAATCCGGCATGCGTTCGCAAAGCCTTTCATACACTTAATGCAAGATGGCGAATCGATCCCGTTCGATGTAGCGCAATATCGTACCGTCTTTCTGGACTACAAGGATCTCGATAGCGCGGCAGCAGCACGGTCGCAAATCACTGAAATGACGAAGGATATCGAAGCTGAGCAGGCAGCAGGGCGCACAGTCGAGACGCCCGTAGTTCATGCCGTCAACCGGCAGGCCCTCGGCGCATCTAGCAATCCTGAACAGCAGGAGATTGCTCAGATCGGTGAGACGGTCGAACGAGTTGAGCGCCTATTGCGACCTGAAGCCGCAAGCAGAAAAATCAGTAGAGTCCGCGATTCTCCGTCCAAATTTACGGAAGTTTTGATGGATATAATCGAAAGAAATGTTTTGAGTAATCGACCTATTGAGTACTCACAGATTGAACGCGCCCAGAACTTGATCCCGGAAGAGGACGCAGAGACACGGGCGTGGGCAAGAAAGCTGCTTGATGTGCTGCCACCCTTCTAACTAACCTGACTTCCTCCCGAATAACTGGATTACGTTCGACGTCTCCGTTAGATCGGCCGGTGCTCTCGACGCCGGGGCCGTCGGTTCGGGCAATTGATTGCCCGCGCCGCCGTCCTCGGCGGGTATCCAGTCGCCGTAAACGTCGAGCGTGAGCGACGCCTGCCCGTGGCCGAGCCACCGACTCACCTGTAGAAAATGCACCCCGGCCATCAGCTGCATCGTGGCGAAGGTGTGGCGTAGATCGTGCAGACGAACCCCGCGCACGGCTGCCGTGGTGGCCGTCGCAGGTGCGCTGATGGGCAATCCCGCTTCCGCGTAGGCGGGGCGGAGGATGGTGTCGTAGAACGTGCTCAGATGCACCGGCTCCGACCAGTCCAGGGGTACCAAGGCCCGTTGACCTTTTGCGCGGCTGCCACCTACGCCCCGGCTGGGCCACAACGGCGCTGCGATGTCGTCGCTACGGGGGTGCGCGGCCACGTAGGCGCGCATCCGCTCAGCCAGCCAGGGCGGGAGCGGTACCGTCCGCCGGCTCCGACGAGACTTCGGCGTGGTGGCGATCCACAATCCCCCGCGTCGTGCCTTGGTTCTGCGAACCTGCACCTGGCAGCGCGTCTCGTTCGGCCCGGTAGTGAACGTCAGATCGGCAATTTCCAAGCCGCTGCACTCGGCACTCCGCAGTCCCGAATACGCCAGGAACAACACCATGAGCTCGTAGGCGGGGTAGCGCTCTCCGACCAGCGCGGCCACCCGGCCCACCTGTTCGCCGGTCAGCGGGTGATGCTCGAACTTCTCCCGGTCACCCACGGCGTGCCCACCGCCGAACTCCACCCGCTCAGCCGGGTTGGATTTGATGGCGTCGTGTTGTAGGGCGTACTTCATCACCCGTTTGAACGCCGACCACGCATGCCCGACCGTCTTTGGCGCTATGCCCTTGCCCACCAGATCAGCCAGAAAATTTTCACAGTGCCGGGGCGTGATCCCCCCAATTGCCTGACCGCCGAGATCGTCGAGAGCGTAGCAGCGCAGCAGTCGGCGGTACTCCCCCGCCGTCGTCTCCTTCAGCCGCCCGTTCGCAACTTTCACGTCCATCGACTTGAGCCAGCCGTCCGCGTAGAACCCGAACGGCAGGTCGCCCGCTTTGCGTTGTTCCGCCAGGGACGCCGTGCCCAACGTGTGCCGGGCTGCGTTCAGCTCGTCGCGTCGGGCTTCGGCGTCCTCGCGGGTGGCGAACGACTCCTGCCGGGCGCGGGTCTTCTTCCGGCCGGTGGGCTTAGCCGGGTCCACCGGCACCGGCAGGCCCATCTCGTCACGGACGGGCTCGGTGAACACAACCTCGTAGCGCTTGACCGGCTTGCCGTTACGGCGATTCGTCGTGTCGTGCGCGCGTATGTAGGCCATCAGAAGTCCTCGAGTTCGTCGTCAGTAAAGGGTGTGAAGTCAGGTCCGCGTGTGGCGAGCGGCCGGAGCGGGTCGTCGGCGCGGTACTGCAAAGCCGCGTAGCTACCGGCGGTCTCGGCAAAGAGCTGGTCCTCGGCAGCCTGACGGCGGGCTCGCTCGTCGCGCATGCGCATTGGGCGGACTGCGCGGGCCATCAGGCGTCGGCCTTGGCGAGTTCCACCGACTTGCAGAACCGACGCACGGTGCTCTCGTGCCAGATCGGGCGACCCGCTGGACTAAGTACCTGCTCGTCGGTGAGCGTCCGCGCGATAGCGCCGTAGGTCTGGCCGGTGGTCCGCATCGCCACGATCCGCCGCGCTACTGCCGTCGGCATCTGTCGTGGGCGACCGAGTGCAACACCCTGCGCCTTCTTCGCTGCGAGCGCGGCCTTGGTGCGCTCGCCAATTAGGCGACGCTCGAACTGAGCGAAGGTCGCCAGCATGTTGGCCATAGCCTCGCCGCTGGCAGTGGTGGTGTCCACCTGAATGTCGAGCATCACGAGTGACCACTGTTGCCTGCGAGCGCGCTCCATAATCTCCACCGCGTGCAACAACGACCGGCTCATGCGGTCCAGTTTCGTCACGACCAACCCGTCAGCAAGGCCAGCGGCCAACTGCTCCAATGCATCCCGCAGACCAGGGTTCACCTGACTGCCGCTCAGCCCTTCATCGCGCAGGATCGTGAGCGCCCACCCTCGCCGGTCTGCTTCCGCGACGAGTGCGGCCTCCTGCGCCTGCAAGCCGAGGCGGCTGTCGGTCTGTTCCTCAGTGCTCACTCGCACGTACCCCAGCATCAGTGGGCGATCGTCATTCATCGCTGCGCTCCTGCGGTGTAGATGGTGGCCCCGGTGAACTCGGTGACGCCGATGATGTTGAGGCCAGGTACGTAGTCGGCGTCGAGGATGGCCTGCACGGCTGCGCGAATGTAGGTATCGCTACTACCGCGTGGCACGTACACGTCAATCTCCTCACTGCATCCCTCGCCGGGCTTCCCGACGAACGCAGTCCATATCTCATGGCCCGGCGGGATGCACCCTCCGCTGAACTCAGTCATGCTGTCTCCCTTGCACGTTGAGGCGTTAACGTCCGAAAGCGCCTAACGCCCAACTTACGCTGTAGTGACGCAGCTCACAATTCAGTTGGGTTGCGACAGTAGACTATTCACGTCTACGCTTCTTGCGACCGTTGGTCATCTTGGGCGTGATTGCTCGGTTGCGTTCGTTCGTGCGGATGCGCCGGGGCGGTTCGTCGTCGGGGTGGGCCTGGTCTAGTGACACGATGGGTGGGTAGTTCGCGTCGACACCGGACGCCCGCATTTCGGAGCTGGGGCTTTGAGCGTTGTCGTGCAGGTTGGTGCCGCTGCCGGTGCCTGTTGAACCACTGACGTTGGGCTCAGCTGTGTCTAAACTAGGTTGTGGGGGTTGCGCTTTGGGCGTGGCTGTGAACCGTCCTGGGACTGGTGGAGACTGTGATCTCACCAGGAGAATGCAGATATGGGTGCACCAAGGAAGTTCGATGCCGAGACGCGTGAGCG
>NZ_LVCV01000382.1 GCF_001647195.1 Rhodococcus sp. EPR-157
GTTCACCGATGCGGTCGGGCGGCCCTTGGCGTTGGAGCAGGCGAACTGTTCGGTCTCCGCTGCCGGGGTGCTCCGCGGAATCCACTTCACCGACACCCCGCCGGGGCAGGCGAAGTACGTCACCTGCACCCGTGGCGCTTTTCTCGATGTGATCATCGACCTGCGGGTGGGTTCGCCGACGTTCGGGCAGTGGGACAGTGTGCTCATCGACGACGTCGATCGGCGTGCGGTGTATCTGCCGGAAGGCCTCGGGCATGCGATCTTGTCGCTCGAGGACGGTTCGACGGTGATGTACCTGTGCTCGATCGAGTACACCCCGTCTCTGGACCGGGACATCGATCCGTTGGATCCGGATCTGGGTATCGACTGGCCGACCCTCGCACGCGACGGGTCACCGCTCGAGTACCAACTCTCTGACAAAGACCGTGCGGCACCCTCGCTCGCGGACGCCATCGCCGCCGGTTATTTGCCCAAATACCAGGGCTGACAGCGCAGGTTGCACGAGCTGGAAGGTGCGCGCAGGACCCCCGGGTCGCACCGAACGGCTCATTCGGTCACCCGGGCCGCTGACAGCGCAGGTTGCAGCGAGCGCGCGGGTTGCAACCCGCGCGTGGGCTGGAAGGTGCGCGTAGCACCCCCGGCCGCACCGAACGGCTCATTCGGTCACCCTTGCGACCGGCCGATCAGCGAATCTTGAAGATCACGAACCGCTGCACGATGAAGTTGATGACCGTCGCGGTGCCCTGAGCGATGACGAAGGCAACGTTGGCGTACCAGAAACCGTCAGGAAACGCCTGGTAGAGCCACGTGTAGATGCCGACCTGGACGGCGAAGGTCACAGCGTACAGCGCAACGACCGCGGCAAATCGTGCGCGCGACGGCGCAGCATTGAACGTCCAGCGACGGTTGATCAGGTACGCAGTCGTGGTGCCGAGCACGAAGCCGATCGCCTTGGCCAGGGTGACGCCGACGCCGAACACGAAATGCAGCAGCAGGTTGACGCCCTGGTCGACGATTGCCGACAGCACACCCGTCGCCAAGAAGCGGATGACCTGAGTCTTGAGGTCGAGGGCTTCGTCGGCGATGTTTTCCGTCAGCGGCAACTCGACGGGCAGCGGGACGTGGTGCTGCAACTCTTCGTCGTCTGCTGACCAGTCGTCGTTCTGCGAGGAGGTGGGCACGATCATCGAGACTAGCCGTCGACCCGCACCGGGCACCCCTTAGACCCCGCCGCGCAGCGGGTACCCTCTACACCGATGTCCACGACAGCCGACGACGCACTCTTCCCCCTGGAACCACAGGCCCGGAACACTGCGCCGCTACCCACGCAGACCCGCACGATCTCCGGTTTCGGGCGCACTGCGCCTTCGACGGGTGAGGTGCTCTCGACCTCCGACCCCGAGCTCATCGCGAACGCGGTGAAGCAGGTCGCAGAGCAGAACGACAGCAAGCCGTCCTACCTGCAGCGCGGCGTCATCGCGCGGGGCCTCGGCCGCTCGTACGGTGACAACGCTCAGAACTCCGGCGGCCTCGTCATCGACATGACAGCCCTCAACCGCATCTACAGCATCGACGCGGGAACACGCATCGTCGATCTCGACGGTGGTGTCAGCCTCGATCAGCTGATGCGCGCCGCGCTGCCGTTCGGTCTGTGGGTACCGGTTCTGCCCGGTACGCGCAAGGTCACCATCGGTGGCGCAATCGGATGCGACATCCACGGTAAGAACCATCACAGCGCCGGTAGCTTCGGCAACCACGTGCGCTCGATGCAACTGCTCACCGCGGATGGCCAGATCCGCCATCTGACACCGTCAGGCAAGAACGCCAAACTGTTCTGGGCGACGGTCGGTGGCAATGGCCTGACCGGCATCATCCTGCGCGCGACCATCGAGATGACGGCGACCGAGTCGGCCTACTTCATCAACGACGGCATCCGCACCGAGACTCTCGACGAGACCGTTGCGGCTCATCAGGACGGCACCGAGGACAACTACACGTACTCGAGTGCGTGGTTCGACGTCATGAGCGGGCCGCCCAAGCTCGGCCGCGCGACGATCACCCGCGGCTCGTTGGCGAAGTTCGACGAGCTCCCGAAGAAGCTGCAGAAGGACCCGCTCAAGTTCGACGCGCCGCAGTTGCTGACGGTGCCGGATATCTTCCCGATCAGCGGCCTGAACAAGCTGTCGATGAGCGTGATCGGCGAGGCTTACTACCGCATGGGTGGCAACTACACCGGCAAGGTCCAGAATCTGACGCAGTTCTACCATCCCCTCGATCTCGTCGGTGAGTGGAACCGTGGCTACGGACCCAAGGGATTTCTGCAGTACCAGTTCCTCGTTCCCACCGAGGCTCTCGAAGAGTTCAAGGACATCATCCGGTTCATCCAGCGTTCGGGCCAGTACTCGGCACTGAACGTCTTCAAGCTGTTCGGGCCGGGAAACAAAGCGCCACTGAGCTTTCCGATGGCCGGGTGGAACGTCGCGATGGACTTCCCGATCAAGGCGGGCCTGAACGAGATGGTCCGCGAGCTCGACAAGCGCGTCCTCGAATGCGGTGGTCGTCTGTACACCGCGAAGGATTCGCGAACGGACGCGGAGACCTTCCACTCGATGTACCCGAAGATCGACGAATGGATCAAGGTCCGTCGATCCGTGGACCCCACAGGCGTTTTCGCCTCCGATATGGCCAGAAGATTGGACCTACTGTGAATGAGGCTCAGCTGTGACGATCGACGCTGTGGGTAACCCGCAGACCATTCTCGTACTCGGTGGAACAAGCGAGATCGGTCTCGCTATCACCGAGGAATACCTGTCGAAGTCGCCGGCTCGAGTGATTCTTGCCGCACTGCCGAACGATCCGCTGCGCGACAGTGCGGTTGCACAACTGACCGCGAAGGGCGCCAAGTCCGTCGACGTCATCGATTTCGATGCACTCGACACCAACTCGCACCCGAAGGTCATCGACGAAGCGTGGTCCAAAGGCGATGTCGACGTCGCAATCGTCGCTTTCGCGGTGGACTTCGACGCCGAAGAACTGTGGCAGGACCAACGCAAAGCTGTCTTGACGGCAAACATCAACTACACCGCGTCGGTGTCGGTAGGCGTACTGCTGGGCAAGAGGATGAAGGCACAGGCTTACGGGCGCATCATCGTGATGTCCTCGGTGGCCGGTGAGCGTGTACGTCGTTCCAACTTCGTGTACGGATCGACCAAAGCGGGTCTCGACGGCTTCTATCTCGGCCTCGGAGAAGCTCTGCGTGAGTTCGGCCCTCGCGTGACGGTGATCCGCCCCGGCATGGTGCGCACCAAGTTCAGCGCACACGTCAAGGAAGCTCCCTTGACGGTCGACAAGGAAGACATCGCGAAGCTGGCGGTTGCCGCATCCCAGAAGGGCAAGGATCTGGTCTGGGCACCGGGACCCTTCCGATTCGTGATGATCGCGCTGCGGCACGTCCCGCGTCCGATCTTCCGCAAACTCCCTATCTAGATGAAACGAGCGCTCGGGACGGCCGTCGACGGCGTACTGGCCGCTCTCGTCGCAACCATCGTTGCGGCGATCGGGTTGTACGCCTTCTCCCTCGTCCAGTGGCCGGCGTTCAACTCGTCCAACGTCACTCGCGCACTGACGTCGCTCGGGCAGGTCGTCTGCGCGGTCGCGTTCGCCGTGGCAATCGTTCTGTATCGCCGCGGGACCTTGGAATGGCTCGCGAAGGTCCTGACGTGGCTCGGGTTGTCCGGATTCGTCACGGTCACACTCGGTATGCCGTTGGCTGCGACCAAGTTGTACCTGTTCGGCATATCGGTCGACCAAGAGTTTCGCACCGAATACCTGACGCGACTGACGGATTCGGCCGCACTGCGCGACATGACGTACGCCGACATCCCACCGTTCTACCCAGCAGGCTGGTTCTGGATCGGCGGACGCGTCGGGAACCTACTCGGCATGGACGGCTGGGAAGTGTTCAAGCCCTTCGCAATCGGATTCCTCGCAGTCACGGCGGTTGTTGCGTTCACACTGTGGAAGCAACTCGTTCGGACAGATTTGGCCGTCGCAGTCAGCGCCGTGACCACCGCACTGGTCGTCGCGTACGCGTCTCCGGAGGCATACAGCGCCGTCATCGCCCTGCTCGTCGCGCCGGCTCTTCTGCTCGCGTGGGGTGCGCTGAATCGGCCGGTGTCCGCCTACCCCGATCGCTTGAATGGACCATCCACGCCATCTGATCGTATGGATGGACCATCCAAGCGGTCTGGGGGTGCGGTCGGGGGTGCGGTCCAACCCAAGCGGTCTGGGGGTGCGGTCGGGGGCGAACCCCAGCGAACCAACAGCTGGGGATGGGGCGCTGTCGTCGGTACCGGATTGTTCCTCGGACTCGCCGCGACGTTCTACACCCTTTACCTGGGGATGGCGGCGTTCGCCGTCACACTCATGGCCGTCGTATCGGCCGTACTCTCCGTCCGCGCGCACGGGACATTGCGGGCCGCGATCCCAGTCGTCGTCCGACTCGTCGCCATCGCTGCTATCTCGGCGGTCATTGCGCTCACGGTGTGGCTTCCATACCTCGTCGACTTCGTGACGGGCACCCCGTCGACCTCCGGAACCGCACTGCACTATCTTCCCGAAGCCGGTGCAGCACTTCCCTTCCCGATGCTCGAGTTCTCACTCCTCGGCGCCCTGTGCATGGTCGGCATGCTGTGGCTTGCGGTCCGCTCCGCGACCTCGAGGCGAGCACAGGCTCTCGGACTTGGCGTCGTCGCCGTGTATCTGTGGACGCTGTTGTCGATGGCGGCCACTGTCGCCGGCACCACGCTGCTGTCGTTCCGGCTCGAAGCGGTACTGATCGTATTGTTGGGCGCGGCAGGAGTTTTCGGGTTCGTCGAGGGCTCGAAAGCCATCTACCAGGCGATCAACGAACCTGCGCGGTTCAAGGTCGCCGCAGTCGTCGTCGCAACCGTCGGCGCACTGGCGTTCGCGCAGAACATCCCTCAGGTGCTGCAAACGGAGATCACCGTCGCGTACTCGGACACAGACGGTGACGGGGTACGCGCCGACATGCGCCCACCCAGCGCCGTGTCGTACTACCGCGAAGTGGACCAGGCGATCACCGAGCAACTGGGCCGAGAACGCGACGAGACCATTGTGCTCACTGCGGACACGTCGTTCCTGAGCTACTACCCCTACTTCGGCTTCCAGGGTTTGACGTCGCACTACGCCAATCCACTCGCTCAGTTCGACCAGCGGTCGGCAGCTATCGCCGACTGGGCAGCCCTCGAAACTCCGGACGAATTGATCGAGGCACTCGACGCCAGCCAATGGCCGGCTCCCGACGCCTTCCTGTTCCGCCGCGGTGCCGATGGCTACACCCTCAGGCTGGCCGAGGACGTGTACCCGAACGATCCCAACGTGCGGCGATACACCGTCACCTTCGACGAGTCGCTGTTCGAAGATCCACGGTTCGAGGTCACCGACATTGGGCCGTTTGCGCTGGTCACCCGTCCTGCATAGGCAAATCACATAACGTTCACGTAACGTTCAACCCGATGATCACTACCGACCAGACTATTCTCGAGCAGCCGGGGACGGCCCCCTCGTCGAAAATCGGGTCCATTGCGGCACGCGTGCGCGGGGTCAACCGCGCCGACGCTGCGGCAGCCTCGGCCTTCACCGTCCTCGCCCTGTTCGTCCTGCAGGGACAGTGGCGGAACCTGTCGAACGGCTACCTCTACAACAGTGGCCAGGACCAGGCGATGTGGGAGTGGTTCTTCGCGGTTGCCGCGCATTCGGTCGTGCACCTCGAGAACCCACTGTGGAGCGATCTGCAGAACTACCCACTCGGGGTGAATCTCATGGCCAACACGGCCATGTTCGGGCTGTCGATTCCACTGGCGCCCGTCACGCTGCTGTTCGGCCCCACCGTCACGTGGGCAATCGCGCTGACCATCGGACTCGCCGGCACTGCCTATGCCTGGTACTGGCTGTTTTCTCGGACCGTGGGCGCATCGCGCGGCGCATCCGCACTGGGCGGCGCACTGTGCGGCTTCGCGCCGGGCATGATCTCCCATGCAAACGGACACCCGAACTTCGTCGTTCTGTTCCTGCTGCCTGTCATCGCCTCGTTGGTCATCGCCATCGCGCGCACAGGCCCGACTACCAAGAAGACCATTGCCCTCGGTCTCGTCGTCGCGCTGCAGATCATGCTCGGCGAGGAACCGCTGCTGATCTTCGCGATCGCCTTCGGGCTGTTCGCCCTCGTCTACTACGTGGGAAAACCGCGAAGCTTCTGGCCCGCCGTGAAGAACTCCTGGAAAAGCCTCTCGATAGCCGCCGTTCTGGCGCTGGTTCTCGTCGCATTCCCGCTGTACTGGCAGTTCTTCGGGCCGCAAAGCTATTCGTTCCTCGAACACGGCGCAATGGGCAACGACGCCAAAGCACTCACGCAGTTCCCGACGCAATCGGTCGGCGGCGTCACGACGCCCGGCGAGAACGTCCGCATCAACGCCACCGAGGAGAACGCGTACTTCGGTTGGCCACTCCTGGTGCTCGCGCTCGTGGCGGCGGTGTGGCTCTGGCGCGTGGCAAGCGCGCGGGCCGCCGCAGCAACGGCCGTCGCCGTCATCGTGATTTCGCTCGGATCCGAGTTGATCATCGGCAAGAAGAACACCGAGA
>NZ_LVCV01000383.1 GCF_001647195.1 Rhodococcus sp. EPR-157
TTGCCCTACTTCTGGTGCTGGCGACGGACGCAGCGTTCAAGCGCGGGCTGCGACCGATCCCGGCAGTCTGGTCCATCGCTTTGGCCTTGGCACTCGTCCCGCTGCTTCCGACACCCCTGCAGGTAGTGGAGAGAACCGCGACGCCACAGTTCTTCGCGAGCGGTGACTGGAAGAACTACGTCGACGACGGTTCAGTGGTCACTGTTCCGTTGCCTCGCCCAGAGGATGCGCGGCCGCTGCGATGGCAGATCGAAGCCGACATGAGCTTCCCGCTCGCAGGTGGCTACTTCGTCGGACCGAGCGACACCGAGGAAAAGACAGCCAAGTACGGCGCAGTGGACCGCCCGACCGCGTTGCTCCTCGGATCCGTCCGTAACTCGGGAACAGTTCCGGAGATCACAGCCGAGCAGCAAGCCGACGCCCGCGCCGATCTCCAGTTCTGGTCCGCCGACGTCGTGGTGCTTCAACCGGGACGCAACAGCGTCGCACTGCGCAACACCGTCAACGCCCTACTCGGCTTCGAGGCCGAGTACCACGACGGCGTCTGGATCTGGGACGTCCGCACCCTCGTTCCCTGAATGCCTCCCAAGGGTCATTCCGCAGGCTCCACTCCCGCCCCAAGGGTCATTCCGCAGGCTCCACTCCCGCCCCAAGGGTCATTCCGCAGGCTCCACTCCCGCCCCAAGGGTCATTCCGCAGGCTCCACTCCCGCCCCAAGGGTCATTCCGCAGGCTCCACTCCCGCCTCCCCTAACATGATCGAGTGCGTTCCAAACTCGAGTTGAAGACTGCTCGCGTCGGTACAGCCAAGACAGTTGCCATCCTCGCCGGGTTGATCGGAGTGATCCTCGCCCTCGCGACGCCGCTTCTTCCCGTCGAGGAATCGGCCGCGACCATCTCGTGGCCGGCGGAGAGCTTCGGCAGCGTCGAGTCACCGCTGGTGTCCTACACGCCGCTGAGCCTCGAGGCGTCGATCCCGTGCACGGACGCACCGGGCACCCTCGTGTCCACGCTGCCGTCCGGCGCACCGGGCGTCGAAAGCCGCGGACTCGTCGTCAAGGTCACCGACGAGCAGAACCTCCAGGTGATTCTCCGGGATCGGGTTCTGGCCGAGGCCCCTGCAACCGCTGGGTGCGTGGTCACGGTGGACAGCAACTCTGCACGCACGGTGGTGAACGTCGACGGCGAATCCACCACCGTCGACGGCGACGTCAGGCCACAGATGGTGGGTATCTTCACCGACCTGCAGCAGGCCACCCCAGGCCTGAGCGTCACCGCCTCGATCGACTCCCGGTTCTCTTCCAGCCCAACCCTGTTCAAACTTCTCGCGATGATCGTCGGCGCCCTCGCCATCGTCATGTCGCTGTTCGCGCTGCACCGGCTCGACGGTCTCGACGGTCGTCGCGCACGCGGTTTCCTTCCCGCCCGGTGGTGGAAGATCACCGGCGTCGACGCCGTCGTCCTCGGGACACTGCTGCTCTGGCACATCATCGGCGCCAACACCTCCGACGACGGCTACCTGCTCAACATGGCCAGGGTGTCCGAGAACGCCGGATACATGGCCAACTACTTCCGCTGGTTCGGCGTCCCCGAAGCACCGTTCGGGATGCCGTACTACGACATGCTCGCCGCACTGGCGAAGGTCTCCACCGCGAGCGTCTGGATGCGACTACCTGCCCTGCTCGCCGGAATCCTGTGCTGGATGGTGATCAGCCGTGAGGTCGTCCCGCGCCTCGGCCGTGCCGTCCGCTCGTCGAAGGTCGCGCTGTGGACCGGCGGCCTCGTCTTCCTGGCATTCTGGCTGCCCTACGACAACGGCCTTCGCCCGGAACCGGTCATCGCCCTCGGCGCGCTGCTGACATGGTGCTCCATCGAGCGAGCCATCGCTACCGGCCGCCTGCTCCCCGCGGCCATTGCGCTGCTGATCGCCGCGTTCTCCCTCGCCGCCGGTCCGACCGGACTCATCAGTATCGCCGCGTTGCTGGCAGGCGCACGACCGCTCGTACAGATCCTGATTCGCCGCGCACAAACCGTCGGGTTCGCCGCCCTGATCGCACCGCTGATGGCGTCGGGATTTGCTGTTCTGATCGCGATCTTCGCCGACCAAACCGTCGCCACTGTCCTCGAAGCGACCCGGGTGCGGTCGGCAGTCGGCCCGAACGTGGCGTGGTTCGACGAGCGAATCCGTTGGGATTCACTGATGATGATCACTCCCGACGGCTCCCTCGCCCGACGGTTCGGCGTGTTCGTGATGCTGCTGTCCGTCGCGGTATCGGTCTTCGTGATGCTGCGCAAGAACGGACGGATTCCCGGCACAGCGATCGGACCGTCCCGCCGCATTCTCGGAATCATCATCGGCGCACTGGCTTTGATGATGTTCACTCCCACCAAGTGGACTCACCACTTCGGTGTCTACGCCGGTCTCGCGGGATCGGTCGCAGCATTGGCCGCCGTCAGCGTCACGGCCGCGACCATCCGTTCGCCGCGCAATCGGACTTTGTTCACCGCTGCCGTGCTGTTCCTGACGGCGCTGGCCTTCACCGGCTCCAACGGCTGGTGGTACGTCTCCAGCTACGGCATTCCGTGGTTCGACAAACCGCCGTCCATCGCAGGGAAGGGTTTCTCGACGC
>NZ_LVCV01000384.1 GCF_001647195.1 Rhodococcus sp. EPR-157
AAGATTTGCACCATCGGCGTTGACCATCGTCGCAGGCGGTGTCGTGCTGTTCGAGGTGCTTTCGTTGCTCAAGGGCGCGGTGGCGCAGTACCCGGCATACTCGATCGCACGCTCGAACATCGACTCCCTCACCGGAAACGCGTGCGGACTCGCGAACGATGTACTGGTGGAGACCGATCCGAATACTTCTTTGCTGCAACCACTTTCGGGAGGCTCGGATCCCCTGGGCGCCGGCGGAAACGTCGGGTTCACACCCAACGGTGTCGCCTCCGATCTGACCGCAGACGCCGAGGAATCGACCCAGGGCGCAGCCAACTCGGTCACGCCCACCGACGGCAGCACCACCGTCTCGACAAACAACTCGGGAACCGCGGGCGGCACCGAGGCGAACGCCGGCATCAACGGCAGCACCGTGACGCTGCCGTTCGGTCTCGACCCGGCCACCACGCCCGTTCTCGGCAGCTTCGGCAGCGAAGAACCTTCGTCGCTGACGACCGACTGGTACGGACTCCCGGGAGACGGCGACCTGATCGCCATCGCCGCCGCAGGCCGAATCCGCTCGATCGATTCGGACGGGATCGTCACCCCCGGCCAGAGCGTCGAGGTCGAGTACGGCATCCGAGAGGGCGCCGACGTACGGGCGTTGGGACGCGTCATGCCGTCGGACATCGGTCCCGCGCCGTCATGGCGGAATCTGCGCGTTCCTCTCGCGGACCTCCCCGCGGAGGCCGACGCCATTCGCATCGTCGTCGACGATTCCGATCTCGCAGGCAATCAGTGGGCCGCCGTCACGCCTCCGCGCGTTCCGAAAACAGAATCGCTGAACGACGTCGTCGGCTCGGACGCACCCGTGCTGCTCGACTGGGCCGTCGGACTCGCCTTCCCCTGCCAGCGCCCGTTCGATCACCGGTACGGCGTCGCCGAGGTGCCCGAGTACCGCATCCTCCCGGACCGCACCGGCGCCGAGTCGACCAACGCGTGGCAGGACTGGATCGGAGGTGGACCGCTCGGCTGGACCGAGCAGCTACTCGGAGCTCAGACGTTGCCGTCGTATCTGAAGAACGACTACGACCGCGATTGGGGCTCGATCGAGAGATACACACCACTCGACCCGGACGCGACGCCCGCAGAAGTGACCGTCACCGAGGAGACGCGATCGGGATTGTTCAGCCCTGGACCGATCAGAAACGACTGAGCGCCCGGTTTTCATGCCTGGTTCGGTCCGACGGTCCGGACCAGGCATGTGTGCTCGTCTGATCACGCTCGCATAACATCGACAATCGTGCCCGACGCCGTGACAGATTCATCCGCCGTGCCCTCCGTTCCTCCGACGAAGGGTTCACCGGTCGATCTGCGCTCTCAGGTGCGCACGACACGACTGATCGCGATCGTCACGGGCCTTCTCGGCGCCCTGCTGGCGATCCTCACGCCGTTCCTCCCGGTCGTGCAGACCACCTCGACCATTCAGTGGCCCGAAGCCGGAGTCATCGAGGACGTCGACGCCCCTCTCGTGTCGCAGGCAGCCGTCGACTTCTCTGCGACGATCCCGTGTTCGGCCGTCGCGCAGCTGCCGCCACAGGGTGGACTGCTGCTCGCGACCGCGCCGCCCCAGGGTGAGGGTGCTGCACTCAACAGCCTGTTCGTACGCGTCGGCGAAGGCTCGGTCGACGTCCTGGACCGCAACGTGGTCGTGGCCTCCGCACCTCGGGCCGATGTCGAGGGCGCCGGGTGTAGCTCCATCGAGATCGTCTCCAACAGCGACTACACCACCGCCGAGTTCACCGGCTTGACCGACGACCAGGGCGCTGAGCGCGTCGGCCGGCTCGACGGTGACCTCCGGCCCCAGATCGTCGGACTCTTCACCGACCTCACCGGCGCGGCCCCGTCCGGCATGTCGGTCACGATCGACGTCGACTCGCGGTTCTCCTCGAGCCCGACGATTCTCAAACTGCTCGCGATGATCCTCGCGGTCGTCTGCACCATCATCGCGATGGGTGCGCTCGGGCGACTCGACGGCATCGACGGTCGCGGTCACCGACGTTTCTTCCCGTCGCACTGGTGGAAGTTCACCGGCGTCGATTTCACCGTCGTCGGTGCCCTGATCGGCTGGCACTTCGTCGGAGCGAACACGTCCGACGACGGCTACCTGCTCACGATGGCACGGGCCTCCGATCAATCCGGCTACATGGCCAACTACTTCCGCTGGTTCGGCGTCCCCGAGGCCCCGTTCGGCTGGTACTACGACGTGCTGGCCGTGTTCGCGAAGATCTCCACCGCGAGCCCGTGGATGAGACTGCCCGCGCTGATCGCCGGCGTGCTCTGCTGGATGGTGATCAGCCGTGAGGTCGTCCCACGACTCGGCCGTGCCGTCCGCAAGTCGAATGTCGCCCTCTGGACGGGCGGACTGGTCTTCCTTGCGTTCTGGCTTCCGTACAACAACGGGCTTCGTCCCGAACCGATCGTGGCTCTCGGCGCGCTGCTGACCTGGTGCTCGATCGAACGCGCAATCGCAACCGGCAGGCTGCTTCCCGCAGCGTCGGCATTCTTGATCGGCGCCTTCACTCTCGCGTCGGCGCCGACGGGCCTGATGTGTGTCGCTGCGCTCCTGGCAGGTGCACGACCGATGGCACGCATAGTCGTTCGCCGCCACCGCCTCGTCGGCACCCTCCCGTTGCTGGCGCCGTTGGCTGCCGCAGGCTTCCTGGTTCTGGTCGTGGTGTTCGCCGATCAGACCTACGCCACCGTCATCGAGTCGACGCGTGTACGGACGGCAATCGGACCGAGCGAGGCGTGGTACCAAGACTTCCTGCGTTACTACTACCTCTTCGTCCAGACTGTCGACGGTTCCGTCGCCCGTCGTTTCGCGTTCCTCGTGATGCTGCTGTGCCTGTTCTCGACGCTGTTCATCCTGTTGCGTCGCAGGCGCGTCCCCGGCATTGCCAACGGACCAGCATGGCGCCTCATCGGCGTCGTGTTCGGAACTATCTTCTTCATGATGTTCAACCCGACCAAGTGGACTCACCACTTCGGGTCGTACGCAGGGATCGCGGGCGGTCTCGCAGCCCTCACCGCCGTCGCGATCTCGGCGAGCGCGCTGAGGTCGCGGCGAAACAGGACGGTATTCCTCGCCGGGCTGATGTTCGTTCTCGCACTGGCATTCTCGGGCATCAACGGATACTGGTACGTCTCCAGCTACGGCGTTCCGTGGTTCGACAAGACGGTGTCCTTGAGTGGAAATCAATCCAACACACTGTTCCTCATCCTGTTCGGCGCTGCTCTGGCGCTGGCCGGATGGCAGTACCTGCGTGAGGGCTATGCGCCTCCACAGCCTCGCGCCGGAACCGAACGCGGCAGGCGCATCAAGAAATTCGCGGCCGCTCCCCTGACCGTCATCGCCGGACTGATGGTGCTGTTCGAAATACTGTCGCTGGTCAAGGGCGCTGTGTCGCAATACCCGGCCTACTCACTCGCGCGGTCCAATATTCAATCCCTGACCGGCAATTCGTGCGGACTCGCGAACGATGTTCTGGTGGAAGCGAATCCGAACGCGGGCGTACTCGATCCGATTCCCGCGGCCTTCGACCCCGAGACCGGCCCACTCGGTGGGGAAGACCCATCGAACTTCACCCCGAACGGCATCCCCACCGACCTCAGCGCAGACGCTGTGGAAGTCAAACCGGGACAGGGCAATACCGATCAGCAAAGCGTCGGTCCGGCATTCGAGGAAGGCCAGAGTTCGGGCACCGGCGGTGGCATCGGCGCCCAGGGCGTCAACGGCTCGACCGCGGCACTGCCCTTCGGACTCGACCCGGCCACCACCCCGGTTCTCGGCTCCTACCAGCCCGGGATCCAGGAACCGGCGTCGGCGACGTCGAGCTGGTACTCCCTTCCTGAGCGCTCGGACGACGCCCCGCTCATCGTGGTTTCGGCCGCCGGCCGCATCCTCTCGTACGACGACACCGGAGCGCTGACCTACGGACAGTCACTCCTCGTCGAGTACGGAACGCGTCAACCCAACGGATCGGTCGACGTCAAGGGCACCTACCTGCCCCGCGACATCGGCCCGGCACCGTCATGGCGAAACCTCCGCATCCCGATCGCGGACCTGCCAGACGACGCCGACGCCGTCCGTATCGTCGCCAACGACCCGAACCTCACCGGCGACCAGTGGTTCGCATTCACGCCGCCACGAGTTCCGCAGTTGGACAAGCTGAACGACCTGATCGGTAGCGAGCAGCCAGTTCTGCTGGACTGGGCTGTGGGACTGCAGTTCCCGTGCCAGCGTCCGTTCGACCACGAGTACGGCGTCGCCGAGGTGCCGGGCTACCGCATCCTCCCCGACCGTCCCCTGGCCGTCAGCTCCACCGACACCTGGCAGGCCGGCGACAACGGTGGCCCCCTCGGCTGGAGCGAACTCCTCGCCAAGCCGGTGACGGTGCCGACGTACCTGAACCTGGACTGGGCCCGCGACTGGGGGTCCCTCGAGCGCTACGACCCGTACTACCCCCAGGCCGTACCCGCGACCATCGAGACCGGCGAAGTCACCAGGTCGGGCTTCTGGACGCCCGGGAACTTGAGGGTGTTCGACCAGTAGGTCGGTGGGTCGGCCCCCTGATCGCTTGGGTCGCCGGCCCCCTGATCGCTGGGCCGCCGGCCCCCTGATCGCTTGAATGGTCCATCCATACGAACAGATAGCGTGGGTGGTCCATCCAAGCGGTGTCCCGCCGGGCCGTCCGTGCTTCCGCCCTAGCACCCTGCCCCGACATCGCTGAACCTGTCGCGCGGCTTTCACGCAACTTGTCCACAGGCTGAACCTTTGTACACAGGCATTCTGTTTCCCCTGGAGGACGAAGTCGGATCGACGCCGACGCGTGACACCGTCTGCCCATGAAACGAGGACAATGGGCAACACAGCGGGAGATACTCGACGGCGCGGCCGTGAACGGGGTGATCACCCGGAAGGCGCTCCGGGAGTGCGGAGTATCCGACGGATCGATCACGGCCAGGACTGCCGACGACGGCAAGTGGCGTCGAATACTCCCTGGAGTCGTTCTACTGCAGAACGGTAATCCCAATGTAGTACAACAGCTTTCAGCTGCACTCCTGTACGGAGGCGAACAAAGCATGCTGACCGGCGGCACAGCGGTGATGCAGCATGGCTTCGATAGGGTCGGCAGCGACGTACACATCCTCGTGCCATCGACGATGCGCCGGGCGTCCACGTCGTTCGTTCGCGTCGAACGGACGACACGTGTGCCTGATCCAGAGCGCCGGGCAAGATTGCTCGTTGCACCTCTGCCTCGTGCGCTCGTGGACACCGCGCGGTCGTTGCGGTCGACCGAAAGTTGCATTCGCCTCTTCGCTCAGGCGATTCAGCGCGGATCGACAAGTCTCGACGCGATCGTTCGCGAACTGAACGAAGGCCCGAGACAGTACAGTGCCGTCGGATGGATGGCTGCACGGCAGCTCGCCGACGACGCGCACTCCGTTGCTGAAGTTCAGGCCCAGAAGCTCTACGCGACATCAGGTTTGCCCAAGATGGTGCACAATCGCGATGTGTTCGCCGCCGACGGCACCTTCCTGGCACGGCCCGACGGCTGGGTCGATCTAGTTGCGTTCGGTTGGCAGATCGACTCGTTCGCATACCATCTGAGTCCGCCCGATCACGCCAAGACGATGAAGTGTAGGGCGAACATGGAACGGGCGGGAGCGGTCATGGTCTCGCACCTACCGCAGCAGATCAGGGACGACCCCCAGGGGGTGCTGGCCGACCTTCGCGCCGGCTACGAGCGCGCGCTCGCCCGACCGCGCCCCAACCTGCGACTCGGGCCCGCTTGAAAGGCGCACCCACGCTATCTGACCGTATGAATGGACCATTCAAGCGATAAGGGGCCGGCGGGCGAGCGATAAGGGGGGCGGCGGGCCTAGATCGGAAACAGGTGATGCTTCCGAGGATTCTTGAACACCTCTTTGTCCTTCAGCAGCTTCAGCGCCTTACGGAGCTCCAAGCGCGTGCTCGACGGCTCGATGACGGCGTCGATGTATCCACGCTCGGCGGCGACCCAGGGGGTTGCAACGTGCTCGTTGTAGAAGTTGATGAGCTGCTGACGGACGGCGGGTGCGTTTTCGCCTGCTTCGGCCATCTGCTTGCGGCCGATGATGTTGACGGCGCCTTCGGCACCCATGACCGCGATTCGTGCTGTGGGCCAAGCAAAGTTGATGTCGGCGCCGAGCTGCTTGCAACCCATGACCGCGTAACCGCCGCCGTAGGCCTTGCGGACGACGATGGTGACCTTGGGGACCGATGCCTCGATGTACGAGAACAGGAATCGGCCGCCGCGCTTGATGACGCCGACCTTCTCCTGGTCGACACCCGGGAGGAACCCGGGAGTATCGACGAGGAACACCAGCGGAATGCTGTACGCGTCGCAGATACGCACGAAACGCGCTGCCTTGTCGGCACTGTCGGCATCGAGTGCGCCCGAGAGGAACATCGGTTGATTGGCGACGACGCCCACTGAGGTGCCGTCGATTCGCGTCAGACCGGTGATGACGTTCGGCGCGATCTCCGACGACAGTTCGAGGAAGTCGCCGTCGTCGAACAGCCGCAGAATGATGTCGTGCATGTCGTAGCCGGCGTTGTCGGCGTCGGGCATGATCTTGTCGAGCGTCAGATCCGACTCGGTCACCTCGGGTTCGAGCCCAGGGTTGACGATGGGCGGATCTTCCTGGCAGCTCGACGGCATGTAGCTCAGGTAGTTGCGCACCCAGTCGAACGCGGCCTTCTCGTCGACCGCAACGTGGTGCACATTGCCGTACTGGGCTTGCTTGCGTGCACTACCGAGGTCTTCGAGGCTGACCTCTTCGCCGGTGACGGACTTGATGATGTCCGGCCCGGTGACGAACATGTACGCCTCTTCGGTGGCAACGACGACATCGGTGTTGATCGGTGCGTAGACCGCCCCACCCGCGCACTTGCCGAGGATCTCCGAGATCTGCGGGCAGAAGCCGGACAGTGGTTCGTGGCGACGCCCGAGCTCGGCGTACCAGGCGAGCGAGGTCACTGCGTCCTGCACCCGGGCGCCACCCGAATCGTTGATACCGATGACCGGGCACCCGACCTTGATGGCGAAGTCCATGATTCCGGCGACCTTGCGCCCGAACATTTCACCGACAGTGCCACCGAACACGGTCTGGTCGTGCGAGAAGACCGCGACCGGCCGGCCGTCGACTGTGCCGTGACCGGTGACCACGCCGTCGCTGTACAACGCCGAAGCATCGTTCGGTGCACGAACCAAAGCACCGATCTCGACGAAGCTGCCCGGATCGAGCAACATATCGACACGCTCGCGGGCGCTCGGTATCCCCTTCTTGGCGCGTTTGGCGACGCCGATCTCACCCGCCGGTTCCTTGGCAAGTTCGAGGTTGGTCCGCAGGTCGGCCAACTTTTCGGCGGTGGTACCAGTCAAGATCTACTCTCCGGTTCTCAGCGACTCGATCTGCTCGAGCTTCTTCGTCATGTGTGCCGCAATCCGTCCAATGTACGGCTCATCCACCACAGCGAGATGATCGCCTCCGATTTGCACGATCTCGAGATCTTTCACAACGGGCGCCCATCCGCCGTGCTCCTCGCGTGAGCCGTAGGCAGGCTCGAGTGCGATCGCATCATCGTGGTACTTGTCGGCCATGTACAACGTCACATGTCCGCCGTAGGGCATGAGCTCGGCGGTCTGGATCGCCCGATTGTCGAGCCAGGACGTCCGCTGATGCTCGATGATGCCGCCGGGGATCTTGGCACCACTGAGTTTGACGAGATCGGTGATGATGCGGATCTGGCCCTCGTCGTCGGCATCGACGAGCTTGTCGTACGGAATCGGATAGTCGACGTTGTAGGTCTTCTTGGCGAACTGCGCGTACCGCTCCCATCGGCGTCGCACTTCTTCCTTGGTGTCCGGAATCTCGACACCCGGCATGACTGTGTCCAGCAGTCCGACGTATGCCACCTCGATTCCTTCCTCCTCCAATTGCCGCGCGACTTCGTACGCCAGAATGCCGCCGAGCGACCAGCCGACGAACACATACGGCCCTTCAGGCTGGATTGCCTTGATCAGCGGAACGTACTCGGCAGCTCTGACAGAAATCGGACCCTCGACACGCTCGAGTCCGTACATCGGCGTTCCCGCCGGCAACTTACGCAGTAGCGGCTCGTACGCGACGGTCGAGCTTCCGGCCGAGTGAAAGGCGAAGACCGGCGTCGCGGTCGAACCTTCCGGTCGCGGACGCAAATTGCGCACGACACCGTCGATCTCTCCGCCTTCGAGGTGCGGACGCACCTTGTCGGCCAACTGCTCGATGGTCTCCGAGTCGAGCACGTCGTCCAAGGTGATCTCGCCGCCGGCCCGCTCGGTCAGCCGTGCAGCCAACTTCTCGGCGGTCTCGTCGTCGAGAATCGGCAGGATGTTGAAGATGCCCTTTGCCGACTCCTTGGTCACCACGGCCCACGTCGCGAACGTCATACGCTCGGCATTGTCACGGGGAGGAACATCCGAGCCGGCAGCCTCGGCGAACGCTTCCTTGCCGCCCAGATCCGTCTGTTCGGCAGCGGGAGCGGCCGACGGCGCCGGCTGATACTCCGCGCTCGGCGTCGTGACCTCCGGCGAGGCGACGGCCGTGTCGATCGCCTGCTCACGCGCCTGCGCACCGGCCTCGGCCGCCTGCTCGGCCGCCTTTTCGGCAGCCTGCTTGTCGGCGAGTGCCTGAACTTCGTCGCGGTTGTCGAGGGCGTACCGCAGGTACTTCTCGACCTCCAACAGGTTGGCATCTCGAACGGCCTGCAACTGCACCGTCGGGATGTCGAACTCGTACTCGACGCGGTTCTTGATGCGCACGGCGCTCAACGAGTCGAGTCCCAGCTCGATCAGCGGAATCTCGGGCGGCAGATCCTCGGGCGCATAGCCCATGGACTCGGCGACGATAATTGCCAACCGGTCTTCGAGCTTCTGGTTGCCATTGGGATCCCAGCGATCGCCGAAATCTTCGACGACCTCCGGCAACTCCTCCATAGGCGACGAGGAGCGTTCTTCCAGGGCAACAACCGGTTCCGGCAACGGCTCACCCGAGGTGACCACTGCGTCGTGGAGCAACGTGAACGACGAACCTGCGTGTGCGTGGATCTGGACCGACGCACCACCGAGGTGTGAGGTCAACGTCGTCACCAAGGTGCCGGAGGCGGGAATCACGGCGTGCGTGACGGATGCACCGAGCTCGACACCGGAGAATACCTGTGCAGCAGCCGCTTTCACCAGAACATCGAGCGACTCCACGGCGGACGCGTCGACTTCCCAGACGTGACGACCGTCGGGCAACGCGACGCGAGCGCCGGGGATCCGGCCGGACCCGCTTGAACTGACCCGCGATTCGAGCCAGAACTTCTTGCGCAGGTACGCAGTTCGCGGAATCGACGCATAGTCACCGTCGTCGAACAGTGTGGTCAGATCGAGCGCGTGACCGTGAACGTACAGCTGAGCCAGCGCCGCCAGGAACGTCTCGGACTCGTCTTCCTTACGCTTGAGCGTCGGAATCAGAGTCGAATCCGCAACACCCGCCGCCCATGCGGTTGCCGCGACCGACATCAGTGCCACCGGGTTCGGCGCAAGTTCGACGAACGTCGTATGACCATCTCCGACAGCGACATTGACAGCCTGAGTGAACCAGACCGGGTGTCGCATTCCCTTGGTCCAGTAGTCGACGCCGTGAATCGCCGCATGCCCGACGCGATAGTGCGCCTCGCGATCGACCGAGGAGTAGACCCCGGCAGTGAGCTTGCCCGGTTCGATTCCGGCCAGTTCGGCGGCCAGTTCACCGAGCAGCACGTCGACTGCCGCAGTGTGGCCGGCTCCCTTGACGTCGAGCAGACGGGCCATCTTGCCTGCGGCCTCGGCCATCTCGACGAGAGCCTCGACCTCGGCGCGCGGTCCACCGACGGTGGTGTGTGTCGGCGCGGCGTAGACGCACGGCTCGACGTTGGGGAACTGGTCGGTGAGAGTCTTGACCTCGTCCGCCGTGTACTCGACGAGCGCCATTGCGCCCTCGGTAGCCTCGGTGACGCCATCTTGCCCTTCGGCCAGCAGTCGTGAGCGCGCGTAGATGATGCGCACTGCGTCTTCCAGGTTCAGCCCGCCGGCGACGTACGCCGCGGCAACCTCGCCCATCGAATGACCGATCACTGCTGCAGGCTCGGCACCGTGCGCGCGAAGCGTTGCAGCCAAGGCGATCTGAATGACGAAGATGCCGACCTGGGAATTCTCGAACTCGTACGTCTGCGAGTCGTCGAGGATGATCTCCTTGATGGAGTAGCCCGCCTCGTCGATCAGCAGTTCATCGACCTCGTCGACAGCAGCAGCAAAGACCTTGTTGGTCCGGTACAGCGTCGATGCCATCTTGCGGTGCTGGCTACCGAAGCCGGAGAAGACCCACACTGCACCGTTCGACGCCGGCGAATCGGCGGAGAACACACCCTGGCCCGGCTTACCTGCTGCGATGGCACGCAACCCGGTGATCGCCTCCGCCCTCGTCGACGCGAGAACCACAGCGCGCGAACGACCGTGGTTACGCTTGGCGAGCGCACGACCGACGTCCGCGAGAGGCGTCGTGCTGCCTTCTTCGGTCTCCAACCAGTCGGCGAGATCCGATGCAGCGCGCTTGCGGCGCGACGGAAGCGCAGCGGACACCGCAAGAACGACAGTCGCGGGAGCGGCAGGCTCGTCCTCGAGAATCGCTTCGGCCTCCGCAACCGGGTCCGTCGTCTCCACCTCGGGAACGATGTGCTCCGAAGAAACCTCCGAAACACCCTCCACCAGAACGGCATCCGGATCCACTGCATCCGAGTCGAAGCCCAGTTCCGCAGGCTCCACTCCTGCCACCTCGTCGGCGACGTACTCACGCACCACCACGTGGGCGTTGGTGCCACCGAAACCGAAACCGGACACCCCGGCCACAGCCTTTCCGGTATAGCGCGGCCACTCGGCGCCCTCGGACACGACCTTCAGGTGCGCCTTGTCGAAGTCGATGTACGGGTTGGGGCCCACGTAGTTCAACGACGCCGGCAGTCGATTCTGCTGCATCGCCAGCACAACCTTGATCAAACCTGCTGCGCCAGCAGCAGATTCGAGGTGGCCGAAGTTGGTCTTCGCCGAACCGAGCAGCGCGGGCTTGTCCGCGTCGCGGCCACGACCGACGACCCGTCCCAGCGCGTCTGCCTCGATCGGATCGCCGAGAATGGTTCCGGTGCCATGCGCTTCGATGTAGTCCACGCCCGAGGGTGCAATGCCCGCGTCGCGGTACGCGAACCGCAGCGCCTCGGCCTGCGCGTCCGGGCTGGGCGCGAGAAGTCCGTTGGACCGTCCGTCCTGGTTGACGGCAGAGCCTGCCACCACGGCGAGGATGTTGTCGCCGTCGCGCTCGGCGTCCTCGAGCCGCTTGAGAACGACGAGACCGCCGCCCTCGGAACGAATCATGCCGTCGGCGTCCGAGGAGAACGCCTTGATCTTGCCGTCGGGCGCGAGCACACCGGTCTGACCGAATCCGACGGTGATCGGCGGTGCCAGCAGCATATTGACGCCACCGGCCACGGCGAGATCGGATTCACCGGTGCGCAGGCTGCGCACAGCCTGGTGCACGG
>NZ_LVCV01000385.1 GCF_001647195.1 Rhodococcus sp. EPR-157
TCGACGTTCCGGTCAGTGCATACGGGTGCGCGTTGGGGTCGCTGACGGCGAGGAGCTGGTAGTCGTTGGACGAACTACCGATGAAAACACCAACCTGGGCGCCCTTGACGGAGCTGGCGGGGATGCGAGCATGCTCGAGCGCCTCCCAGGTGAGCTCGAGCGCAAGCCGCTGCTGCGGGTCGACGTTGACGACCTCGTTGGGCGACATCGCGAAGAATTCGGCGTCGAACGTCTTGACGTCGTCGAGGTAGCCACCCTTGGTGACCGTAGCGTCGACGGCTGCCTTGATCGCGGGATCGGAGGTGAACTCCTCCCAACGTCCCTCGGGCAGATCGACGATGCCGTCGCGACCCTCGCTGAGCAGGGCCCACATCTCTTCGGGAGTCGAGCCTGCGCCCGGGAAGCGGGTGGACACACCGACGATGGCGATGTCGTGCGATTCGGCGTGCGCGTTTCCACGCAGGTAGAAGGCGTCGTCGACGTCGTCGGCCGGGGTGTCGGGCTCGCCTTCGATGATGATCTTCGCAAGCGAGGCAATGGTCGGGTGCTGATATACGACCGTCGCGGTCAGTGTGACACCGACAAGTTCCTCGATCTCACCGCTCAGAGCCACAGCGTCGCGCGAGGAGAGTCCGAACTCTTCCATCGGACGGTCGTCTGAGATCAGGTCGGCCGATTGGCCGGTCGCCTCCGCCACCCAGTTCCGCAGCCAGTCGCGGAGCTGGGCGACGGTCATGTCCGCGCCCTCGGCTTCGACAGGTTCGATGTTGTCAGTTTCTTGTTCAGCCATCACTCACCAAGTTACGTGTCGAAGGAGTACGGGACGCGCAGACGTCAGTCGGGCAGTTCCGCGTCAGGGAACGCGGTCTGCTGGTAGCCGCCGCGCAGGGTGCCCTCGATGTAGGCGGCCTTGCACGCGCGGCGCGCGATCTTGCCGCTGGAGGTACGGGGGATCGAACCGGCCGGGACGAGCAGGACATCGCGGACCGTGACGCCGTGTCGGGCGGAGATCGCGGTGCGGACCACGTCGGCGATGGGCTGCGGATCGGCCTTGCCTGCTCCGGGCGCACGCTCGGCGACGATGACCAATTGTTCCGAGCTGTCCTCGGGATCCTTGGTCAATGCGGCTCCACTGAACTCGAAGACTATGTCCGGGAGCTGGTTGAGCGGGACGGCAAACGCAGCGACGAAGCCTGGGCGCAGGGCCTTGCTCGACTCTTGTGCCGAGAACTCCAAGTCCTGCGGGTAGTGGTTGCGGCCGTCGACGATCACGAGGTCCTTGACGCGTCCGGTGATGTAGAGCTCGCCGTCGTGGTAGACGCCGAAGTCGCCGGTACGCATCCAGTTGCCGCCCTCGGGAGCGCCTTCGGCATGCGAACCCGCGGGGTTGCGGTGTACGAGCTTGTTGTGGAAAGTCTCGGAGGTCTCGGTCTCGCGGCCCCAGTAGCCCTTGCCGATGTTCTCGCCGTGCAACCAGATCTCGCCGACGTGCTCATCTGCAACCTCGGTGGCGGTCTCGGAATCGACGATGGCAGCCCACTGGCTACGCGCGACGGTTCCGGTGGACACCTGAGGGATGGCACCGGGGGCGTCGGGAGCGACAACCACGAACTTGCCTGCGTTCAGCTCGACGCGGTCGACGTAGACCACCTTGGCCTCGTCGGCGTGCTTGTTGGTCGAGACGAACAGTGTTGCCTCGGCCATACCGTAGGACGGCTTTATGGCGGACTTCGGCAGACCGTACGGGCCGAAGGCGTCGTTGAACTTCTTCATGGAAGTCGTGGTGACCGGTTCACTGCCATTGATGAGACCGATGACGTTCGACAGATCCAAGCTCTCGCCGCTCTTCGGCAAACCGCGCTGGGCGGCATGCTCGAAGGCGAAGTTCGGGGCCGCAGCGAAGGTGCCTGCTCCGTCGGAGACTGCGGCGAGTTCCTTGATCCAGCGCCACGGACGCTGCACGAACGCGCGCGGGCTCATGATGGTGATGTACTTGCCGCCGAGCGCCGGGAGGATGACGGTGAGCAGGCCCATGTCGTGAAACATCGGCAACCAGGTGACGCCGCGAGAGTCATGGTTGATCTCCATGCTGTCGACCATCTGCAGGGCGTTGACGCCCACCGCGCGGTGGGTGATCTCGACACCGGCGGGTGTGCGCGTCGAACCGGAGGTGTACTGCAAGTACGCGATGTCGTCGAGGTCGGCTTTCGGCTCGACCCAGGTCTCGCCGACGCTGTCGGGAATCGCGTCGACGGCGATGACACGAGGGCGCTGTGCCGCGGGGAGCGCACGGAAGAAGTTGCGGACGCCTGCAGCGGAGCTGGTTGCGGTGAGGATGGCCGTGGGCTGGCAGTCGCCGAGCACCGCGTGCAGCCGATCGGTGTGGCCGGGCTCGTCGGGATCGAACAGCGGAACGGCGATGGTGCCTGCGTAGATCGCACCGAAGAACGCGACGACGTAATCCAGGCCCTGAGGCGCCAGGATTGCCACCCGATCACCGGGCTTCGTCACCTGCTGCAGCCGCGCTGCAACAGCACGGAGACGGGTGCCGAACTGGGCCCACGTCAGCTCGTGTGCCTCGCCGTCGCGTTCGCGGGAGTAATCCATGAACCGATATGCCAGCGTGTCGGCATTCTTGGCAACGTTCACCTCGACGTGGCGTACGAGAGTCTTGCCCTCGCCAATGGTGATGTGGCCGTTCTCATCGATGTAGTCATCGAATGTGTGGCTCATTGTGTTCAATCTCCTCCGACGGTGTGCGTTGTGCCGCGCTCCGAAAGCTGGCACCCCGGATCAGCGAACTCGCGCACCGACATCTCTTCGACTCACGTTCGCGCCGAGCGGGGTGAATATTACTAGCTGGTAGCTATCCAAATGATCAGTTCGAGCTGTCCCCACCATGCTCCACCGTGCTCCGGCGAAACTTTGCGGCGACACGTACTTCGGTCACTCGCCTTTCAACAGCTCGATGACCGGAGCGAACGCTTCCATCTGTGTGGGGAAAACCCCGACATAGGACATCGTCGTTTTCGCGCGAACGTTACGGATCTGATCGGCGATTTCGTCGTATGTCCCTAATGCCAGATATGGGGACGTCAGAATATCCTCGACGCTCAACTTCACGTCGACGTCGACATTGGGCGGATATCCGTTGTCGAGCGCTGCAAGTGCCATTTCCGCCATCTGCTCGCGGTCGTCGGTGACGACGATGGTGGTGATGGCCCAGTTCAGCTCGATCTCGTCGAAACGATCGCCTGCAGCCTTGCGGATGAGCTCGACACGTTCGAGGGTCTTCTCCAGTGTCATTCCCGACAGCTGAAGCTTGCCCTCCTTCGTGGTGCTCGGTACGACGGAGATGATGTCCGCGTACTTGGCGGCGAGCGCCAGCATGCGCGGACCGCCACCGCCGACGCAGATCGGCGGACGCGGACCCTGTCGCGGGCGTGGGCTGCCCTTGAGTCCGGTGATGGTGAAGTGCTTACCCTGGAAATTGCATTCCTTGCCACGCAGCAACGTGTCGAGGATTTCCAGGCTCTCCGCCAACTTCTCGATGCGGATACCTGGCCGGTCGTACACGATCCCGGCTTTGTCGTACTCGTCGCGCATCCAGCCCGCGCCGAGTCCGAGTTCCAGCCGGCCACCGGACAGTACGTCGATGGTCGCAGCGTCTTTGGCCAGAATCGCCGGGTGCCGGAAACCGTTGGCGAGAACTGCGGTACCGAGCCGAATCTTGTCCGTCGCCACTGCCAGCGCACCGAGCGCCGCGATCGGCCCGACCTGGTTGCCCAGATGATCCGGAATCATGAAGCTGTCGTAGCCGAGTTCCTCTGCCTGCTGCGCCAGCTTGATGAACTTACGCGCTCCGCCCTCTTCTGCGTTGCCCTCCCCGCCTGCGGCGAAACGGAACTTACGCAGCGCCGTCACATGCCCTTCGGCGGGCAGATCGGGGGCCTGGGCGGAACTCATGAATAGGTCTCCTCGGTGCAGGTGCGGCTGGTTTCCAGCGCCTTTCGAGCCTGGGTCAAGGCGCCACTCTATCTGCTCGCCACGTGGGAATACACTTTGCGGGGTCCACTGACAGCACCTTTGTGGCCAATACCCAGTTGCCCCGAGGGGGCCTTGTGAGAACTACATGGGTGTTCTCTAGGGGTGCGCAATCTCCGGCGCCGACGAAATCAGCCCCGCCGCCCAACCTGCGGTCCACTGGGTCGTGGTGGTCCCTGCGTCGTCGACCACGAACGTGTTGTACGACGCGTGCACTGGATTCCCCGCCGCACCGGCGAGTATCCCGATGCTCTGCGGGATGTTGCGGAGCGACAGTCCTTCCGATGGTGCCGCACAGATGAGATCGCCTGCGGCACATATCTGATTGACCTTCTCGTCGAGCGATCCGAAGCCACCCTGCCGCGGTCCGGTCATGGTGATTCCGGGCAGATCGAGACCACCCAGAGCAACCTCGGCACCGACGCCGTCGACCGGCGGTCCGATGTCGACGCCGGACGTACCGTCCCGACGTCCGTCGGCGATCAGCGTGACGCCGAGGACCCTCTCCGCAGCCACCGGTCCGTTGCCCGAACCGATCTCTGCGGCGATGTCGCCTGCGATCACTGCGCCCTGCGAGAAACCGACGAGGACGTAGTTGGTCAGTGGGCAGTGATCGCTGACGCGAGCCAGCTCGGCCTTGGCGACCGCCGCGCCCTCGGTTCGACTGTTGTTGTACGACTGCTGACCGTCGGGCGGGAGCGCAATGGGGTTCGAGAACTGCGCAACGTACGGAACGGTGTACACACTGGCCCGGCTCGGGTCGAATTGCGCCTGCAGAGGCTGGGTCACGTTCAACAGCAAAGACACCGGGTTGGCGGTCGGGTTGTATGGATCGTCTCCGGCAGCCGACTCCCAGGTGCCGGGAATCGCAATGACGGAAACATCGGCACAATCGGCGGGCTGCGACTGCGGCTGGTCGGGCCCCGGCTCGAGCGGCGGGGACGGAACCTGCTGTGGTAGGCGCCCTGCCAGCAGGTACCACAGCGCGACGATGATCAGCCCGAGTACGACTACAACCGCGAGAAGTTTCGGTAGTAGTCGCCGCTTGCGCTTGGTGGAGTTGGCCATATCAGAGAACCATCAAGCCTTGCACAGTGTGTTCTGAGCCGCCGTGATGTAGACCTGCGCGGTCTCTCCTGCCTGCTCAGCGGTCATCTGAGTGCCGGAGGCGCTGGCTTCGACGCCGACATTTGCCGTCACGAACGTCGAAATCTCGTCCGCCGGGACGCCCTGTGACTGTGCCGAGCAGATGTACGTAGCCGTGGAGATCGCAATCTCACCGTTGCCCGCAACGGTGACGCCGTTCTTGTCCAACTCGTCGAGGAAGGCCTGGCCACGATCGTCCACGGGAGCTTCGGTCGGTCCGGGGAAGCCCTCGGGAACCGGCTGCGGCTGCTCGGGCGGCGCAGTGGCTGCATCCCCCGGGCTCGTCGTCGGCGCCGCCGAGGCGGCCGACGTCTCCGTCGTCGACTCGGCCGTCGTCGTTGCCGCGGCAGTGGTGTTCGACGTCGTCGACGGCGATCCTGTGGCTGTCGAGTCGTCGCTGCCGCACGCGACCAGAAGGCCACCGGCGGCGACGCTCAGTACTGCCAGGGACAGTGTCCGGGCAAGAGAAGTTCGCATCATCAGTCCAGTCGTTCGGCGTCGAAGGTCATCGGGGACGGTACAGCGACCCGCTGAGAACAATCTGAGCAGACTCCCAGCGGGCTTTCACGATCACGGCGCGATGGTGACCTTCCCGTCCTTCACCGTGATGATGCCGAACTGGAAGTTCTGCTGGATTCCGCCGCCGTCCATGTCGAACTGATCGCTCGTGATGTAGCCGAGTCGGCCACCTTCGTAGCCCACGCTCTT
>NZ_LVCV01000386.1 GCF_001647195.1 Rhodococcus sp. EPR-157
CCGGCCGCCGTCCTTGATGGGTCCGATTTCACTCGTCTTCGGGAAGCCGAGTGAGCCGTTCTCCCAACCGAGTTGGCCGTACTTGCCGAGGATCATGCCCTGCACCGAGTGGGTTCCGAGGTCGGGGCTGTGATACATCGCGCCGATCTCGAAGCCTTGCACCGCACCGGGCTTGGACGGCGTGGGTACCTCGTCGAGGACTGGGTATCCGAGCGGACCACCCTCGTATCCCTGCCGTGCCCACTCGTCGAGAATCGCTCCCCGAACTGCGTGCGCCCCGGTCTGCGGGGTGAAGTAGATCATTCCGTTCTGGAAAGCGTTGCCACGTCCACGACCGTCCGGAGTTCCGAACTCACCGGTCGTGGGGAAACCGAGCGGCCCTGCGGGTCCACCGGAGCCTTGGTAGTTGCCACCGATTGCGCCCGCGACGACCTGGGCACCGGCGTCCGCGTTGAAGAACACGCGACCGAAGCGGAAGTCCTGAGCGCGGCCGCCGGCGACGTTGTACTCCGCCGTCAAGCAGTCGCCGAGCCACGAGTTGGCACCCGAGGCGTTGCCGATCGCACCGGAAACGCTGCACGACGGCTTGTCCACCTCGACACCGAGCGAGCTCGCGAGCTGCGGCCAGAGCTGCTTCAGCTCGAACTGCCAGTACTCCCACGTGTGCAGTCCCGACGGGCGGTACACGACCTGCGCGGGTATACCGAGCTTGTTGAGCTTGGTGGCAAAGGTCTGCGAGGTGAGACGAGAGAGAATTTCCAGACCCATGCCCGCGTAGTTGGAGCTGACGCCGGGGATGCCCGACGGCGGATCGTACGGTCCCGCGACGCCGTTGCCGCTCGATACGTAGAGGCTGACACCCCGCAGCTTCTCGGCGAGTAGATAGGGGTCGTGCTGTGCCCACAGATCGTTGGTCGGCGCACCCCACATTGCCTTGGAGTTGTATCCGCCTGCATCGGCCATCGCGTACTGAATGGCCTGCGGCATACCGAGGGTGGTGGTCGTCAGCATGCCCGACAACGAACCGGCGAACTTGAAGAAGCCTTCGTTGCGTGCGGCGAGGAACATGGCCGCGGTTCCGCCCATCGACAGTCCGACGACTCCGCGGGTCTGGTTGGTACGCCAGCTCGTCTCGAGGATGGGGGGCAGTTCCTTGGTCAGGAACGTCTCCCACTGGTAGTTCTTGCCGTTGTCCTGGTCGACCCAGTCGGAGTAGAAGCTGGACTGCCCACCGACAGGAAGAACGACGTTGACGTTCTTGTCCGCGAAGTAGGACTCGGCGTCGGTCTCGGCCGTCCACCCGTTCTCCTGGTCGGTCGCACGCAGACCGTCGAGCATCCACACGGACGGGAACACCGCCGCGGGGTTGATGTTCCAGTCGCGGGCGAGCAGGAGCTGGACCTGGATGGGAGTGCCCATCGACGGAGATTCGATCCACAGCGCGACGCGACGATCCGACAGCCAATCCACCGCAGTGACTGTGGCCGCGGACGGTGCCTGCGTCTGAGTCGGCGCCGCGAGCGCTACCGGTGCAGCCTGAGCGACACCCGCCGCGCCGAAGGGTGAGATCAGTGCAGCGGCGATCACTGCGGCCGTTGCCGTCCGCCTGGCGGCTGCTCCAGCCGTAGAGCGCCGGCCGAATCGAGCAAGCCCAGTGCGCATGATGGTGACTCTCTTTCTTTTACTGCGTGTTCTCTCGCCAAGTGAAGATGTTTCGCAGACCTCTGTAGATGTCTTTCTACACGGCGACAACGTCGTATCGGCCAAGGCTCGCTGTGACAGGTGATGCAATTGTGAAAGAAAGCGGTTCACGCTCGTCGTTTTCCACGACCCACGCCCGAAATGCACCGATGCCGCCCTGCACAAGAGCAGAGCGGCATCGGTGAGTCTGGCAGGTTCCGGTGAAGATCAGGCGTTCAGAGCCTCGAGGATCTGACCGCGAGCCTTGAACAGCTCGGCCGACCAGTACGCCCAGCTGTGCGTTCCGTTGCTCGGGAAGCTGAAGGTCGCCGGGATTCCGAGCGTCGCCAGGCGAACCTGGAATGCGCGGCTGTTGGCGAGAGCCAACGCTTCGAGCGCCATGCCGTTGGCGGTGTTGTAGAAATCGATCGGCGCGCGCGGCTTGTCGTACTGACCGGGCAGGCCGGATGCAGCGGACACGTACAGCGACAGACCGCGAAGGTCAGGTGCGAAGACGAACGGGTCGTTGCGCAACCATGCCGGGCTCCACGGAGGTCCCCACATGGAATCGACGTTGAACCACGACTGCGACAGCATCGCGACACGAATGGCCTCACGCATGCCGGGTGCCGAGATGTTCAGGTAACCCGAGAACGAACCGGCGAACTTGAACTGATCGCGGTGGTACGCGGCCAGCGTCAGCGCAGCGGAGCCACCCATCGAAATTCCGAGAACGGCGTTGTTGGAGCGCGAGACGCCGTAGCCCTCGAGGAAGGCCGGCAGGTCCTGAGTCAGGAACGTCTCCCACTTGTAGGTGACTTCCTGGCCGTTCAGGTTCGACGCGGCGTACCAGTCGCTGTAGAAGCTGGCCTGGCCACCGACCGGCATGACGAGCGTGACGTCGTCGCCGGCGAATTGGTCCTGAGCGTTGGTCTCGAACGTCCATGCGTTGCGATCGTCGCGAGCACGCAGTCCGTCGAGTAGGTACAGCGCAGCATTGCCGCCGCGAGCTGCCCACTGGACCTGGACCTTGATCGGACCCATCTCGGACGGGACGAACAGGTCCTCGCGTCCACCGGCGGGAGCCTTGTGCACGATCGCGCTGGGGGCTGCTACCGCCACCGCGCCACCGACGACACCGGCTGCGATGGGAACGACGAGTGCGGCTGCACCGACGCCGAGGAGGCGCTGCCGCCATCGCTGGGACAGTGTCGGCTTGCTCTTTAGGCCGGCAAATCGCATGAAATCGTGCTCTCTCTCGTCATTCTGCGGTCTCCGCGATTCGCGGCCCCCGGCATTCCAACAGGGCTGTCTTCGGCCCCGTCGGGCCGTAGTGAAGTGTGTTCAGTTTTCCCACGCCGACCTAAGAGCCGAGAGACTCTGCAGAGACGCGCACAAGGGAGGCTATTGCAACCGACTACTCCGAAGCAAAACTGTGATCTAGATCTTAGGCTTGCTTCAGGGGTGATACCAGACTGTGACCTTATCCTGCGAAGCCCCCGCAGACCACCCTGTCAAACCAGTGAATTCTCACAAACAGTGCGGAAAGCGGGGGATCTGCCCAATCTGTCAGCCGATGTTGGCGCTCAGGTCAGGCGCCATGATGTGCACCTGCTCCTGCCAGTAACCCCACTGATGGGTTCCGACGCTCGGGAACGCGTATGTGACATTGTTCGCACCGATACTTGCCATGCGGATCTGGAACGCACGGCTGTTCGCCAATGCAATTGCCTCGAGGCCCATCGCATTGCCGGTGTTGTAGTAATCGATGAAGCTGCGCGGCCGGTCGAGGCCACCGGGCAGTCCGCTGCCTGCGAAGACCCACACTCGAGTGCCGTTGTCGCGAAGGCGAGGCGCGAACACGAACGGATCGTTACGCAACCACGCCGAGTCCCAGGGCGGTCCCCACATGGCGTCGATGTTGTAGCGGCCCGAATCGAGGAGTGCGAGACGCATTGCCTCACGCATGCCCGGTGCCGAGATGTTCAGGTAGCCCGAGAGTGAACCCGCATACG
>NZ_LVCV01000387.1 GCF_001647195.1 Rhodococcus sp. EPR-157
CCCGAGCCGGTTCTGCAGGTTGTTGCGCAGGTCCTGAGTCAGGAATGTCTCCCACTTGTACGTCGTCTGCTGGCCGTTGAAGTTCGACGGTGCATACCAGTCCGAGTAGAAGCTCGACATTCCGCCGACAGGCTGGACGACATTGATGTTCCACGATGCGAGGTACGCACCGGCATCGGTCTCGTGCTCCCAGCCGGAGATGTCGTTGGTGGCACGCAGGCCGTCGAGCAGATACACGACACGGTCGGTGTTGCCGTCGGCCGCGCGCCAGATCCGGCTCTTGATCGGACCCATGCTCGAGTCGGTCCAGAAGTCCTGAGCACCCGGATCGAACGCCGCATTGGCCGTCGCACCCGTCCCGACCACTGCAAGACCGAGCGGCAGAGCCACAGCCATCACCAGAGACGTGAGTATCCGGCGGAAGCGCCCCCTGGCACTCTTGTTCGTTCTACCCAGCATGCATTCGACCTCTCAGCAGTGTCGGTGTGCCGCAGAACCTGCAGCGCACCCGTTTCAGCGGTATGAACCCGGCGCGAGAGCCAGAGCAGTCACACATATCTTTCGCATACATCGACCCGAAGGCGACTTCCGTTACAGAAACGAGATATCCCATCTTGGAGACAGAACGGTATCGACGCAACTTCAATCGGACCGCCAGCGTTTCGAAACAGCAGCGCTCAATTATTACCCTTCAGGATCGGCGGCTCGAGACCACATCTCTGTAATTCGTATTCGGGCACACGGTCGAAACGATATCCCGCGTAGAAAAGCGACCGCTTGATGTTTCTGATGAACAATTCCTTCGTCAGCGGCGCGCGGTACGAGGCGATCAATTCCTGCGTGTCGGGGCACGAGAGCGCAACTCGCGCCTGCGTCACCCAGTCCTCGTCCATGTACCAGGGCAGGTACGGGTGCTCCCCGACCAAGCCGAGATCGGCCACCACCCAGTCCGGATACAGGTTCTTGTCGTGCCCGATTCGCCCGTTCTCGAGGCGCTCGGTGTGCGAAGCGAGCGGATAAGCCAGACCCATCTGATCGATGACTCGTACGTCGAGGCCCACGTTCATGCTCGTCATTCCCAGATTCAGGAAAAACACCGTGTGACCTGCACCGCCGGGGGGAATGGGCAACGGTGGCGGCACGACATCCCAGTAGGTGAACTGAGCGCTCGGCAACAACAGACCACCGTCCGGAGTGTTTGCGATCGTCTCCACCATCGGACGAATCCGCGGGTAGTCGAGGTAGTCCGACGCCAGAATCGGATGAGCATGACCGGTATTGAGCGCATAGAACGCTCGCTCGTCGACAATTCCCGTTTTGCCGACGATCGAGCCCTCCGGCATACCCGTGGTGTTCGCAGCGAAGAACGCCCAGATCACCGTCGCGATCCACACGAAAGCCCCCACCGCGAACGCAACAATCTGCCGGATATCGGAATTCTTGGACGGAATTGTCAGCGGAATGACAGCAACAGGAAGCAACAGTGTGAACAGTGCAGGCAGAAGCGTCCTGCCGTGCATGAAATCACCGCCGACGCGCACCGCGTACAGGAGGGACAGAATTCCGCTGACCATGACGAAGACGACGACCGCGCTCGGGGTGCGCAACCAACGCTGCAGTTCGCCCACGGTGCGCGGCACCGGTCGTGTCGTCGGACGAGCTGTCCTTCGGAGAGTGGTGGCGATGCCGGCGATCAGCAGCAGAACCAGCGGAAGCCACAGCATGTACGGGCCGAGCAGGTTCCAGAGGTAGTTCAGTCCCTGCGACCACTTGGCGCCACCGGCATCCTTCGACACGGCCGTGTTGGGGTACGGCAGCCCGTAGTAGCCCATTCGCCAAACCTGATAGAGAACCGGCGTGACGCCTGCGACGGCGAACACCGCCACGCGGCTGGGCCACGTCTGCGGAGCCAGAAAGATGACGACGAGCGCGAGACCGCCGATGATGACCAGTTCCGGACGGACCAGCGGCCCCAGGCCGCCCCAGAACGCCAGCAGCAACAGTTCGGGTGTGCGGACTTTCCGGGTGGCCCAACGGACCATCAGCAGCCAGAGCGCCGCGATCCAGAAGATGACCAGGCAGGTCTCGAGCCCCGACGTCGCGAAGTCCCTGGCCGGCGGGACAGCGATGTAGACCAGCACACCTGCTGGGAGGTAGATGGCTGCGCGCCCGGTGCGGGCGCCGTTGCGGCCGAATGCAGTCCCGCGCTCACGGGCTTCGAGCAGGGCATATGTCCCGAACATCGCGACAACGATCGCAGCGGTCGACAGCACGAGCGCGATCGTGAGCACGACGTATTCGAGCCGGGCTTCGCTGAGCCAGCTGCCCGCGTAGACCAGGTAGGTCCAGATCGTGCTGGTGTTCGCTTCCACTCGCTCGCCGGCGTTGAACACCGGGCCGTTGCCGGCGAGGAGGTTACGGACCGTCCGCAGCACGATGAGACCGTCGTCGGCGATCCACCGCCGTTCCCACGCGCCGTACAGAAACAGTAGTGCCGATACGACGACACCGACGCCGAAGATCGATGCCGAGACTCGACTGCCGGTCAGCTCCCGCCGAGGCTCGTCCGCGATGTCATCCCGCGTCCCATGTTCACTACCCGGCGACGTAAACAGCGACACCGACTACTCCGATCCACGCGAGGGCAAGCACCTGCAACACCCTGTCGCCGAGCGCGATCTCTTCGGGTTCACCTGCTTCTCCACCATCGACGTCCACCGCGTAGCGAAGGATCGCGACCGTGAACGGGATCATCGAGATGGCGAACCAGTTGGAACCGGTCCCCGCGTCTTCTTGGAAAGCCCACAGCCCATAGCAAATCACGACGGCGGTCGCCGAGAGCGTCCAGACGAATCGGAGGTATGTCGTGGTGTAGTTCTCGAGCGACTTCCTGATCTTCGCGCCGGTCCGTTCGGCCAGCTGCAGCTCTGCGTAGCGCTTGCCTGCAGCCATGAACAGCGAGCCGAATGCCATGATCAGCAGGAACCACTGCGACAGCGGAATCGACGCTGCCACGCCACCGGCGATCGCGCGAAGCAGGAATCCGGACGAGACGATGCAGATGTCCAGCACGGCCTGGTGCTTGAGACCGAAGCAGTACGCCAACTGAATTGCGATGTACACGCCGATGACCAGCGCGAGCTTCCAGTTGGCGAGGAACGAGAGTCCTATCGCCAACGCGATGCAGACGACGGCCATCGCGTAGGCCAGCTTTACTGGCAGCACCCCCGCGGCAATCGGACGGAATCGCTTGGTCGGATGAGCGCGATCGGCGTCGACGTCCAAGGCATCGTTGACGAGGTAGACGCCCGACGCGGCGAAACAGAAGACCACGAATGCCAGACCGACCGACAGCAACACATCAGGGTCGGTCACCGAACCGGCAGCGAGCGGGGCCGCGAGCACGAGTACGTTCTTGACCCACTGACGCGGCCGAAGCGCCTTGATCACACCGTCGAGCAGGTTCTTCGGTGGTGCTCCGGCTGGGGGGGCTTCCTCGCTCATTTGTCTCCTTCGAACTTGCACACGGCGGCTGCGGACAGGGCGCCGAGCGCGGATCCTGCGAGTACATCTGTCGGATAGTGCACTCCGAGAACGAGCCGCGACAGCAGCATCGGAGGTACCAGGACCGCAGGCAAGGGTAGCCCGGTCAGTCGGCCGAGCAGTACGGCGGCTGCCGTAGTGGACGTGGCGTGCGAGGACGGGAAGCTCAGCTTGCTCGGGGTCGACACGTTGATTCGGACAGACGGATCGTTCGGACGCGGCCGACGCACCACCCGCTTGATGACGATCGACGCGGCGTGCGAACCCACTGCGCCGACCGCGACGCCTGCCCACTGCCGCCTGCGGGGGGCGTCGAGCGCTGCCCCGATACCCGCGATCGCAACCCAGCCGAGCGCGTGCTCACCGAAGTGCGACATGCCCCGCGCGATCGCTACTGCACCTGGTTGCGCACCGACCGTCGACTGGATCTTCGACAGGATGCGAACCTCGGTAGCCGATTCGGTTTGGTTCTTACGCCTCGTAACGAAAGACACGTTCCCAGGTTTCCTTACTGGTCAGGTGAGGGACGGCGTCGCGGTAGCGACCCTTGAGCTCGGGAAAACGGCGCGACAACTCGGCGCGCAGCGCCATGGCTTCCTTGAGCAACGCGGCAGCTTTGTCGCGGTCACGTTGGCGGTAGACGACGCCTCGGCCGTCGGCGGTGGTGACGGTGACGCCGTCCACCTGTGACAACAGGAACCAGCGCGCATCGAGCGTCGGAACGTTGAGCTGCGGCCGCTCGTGATGACGGTTGTGCGCGGGCTTGGCGTTGTGGATCAGGCCGGTGGCGAGACGCTTGATCTTCGACAGCGGGTTCGTCGGCAGTCCGACGGCTCCCACTTCCTCACCCGACGGATGCGGCAGCTCGGTGGAGGAACTGACGACGACAGCGTCGGGGTAGGTCTTGCGCAATGCGTGAACCTCGCCGAGCGACGT
Organism: Rhodococcus sp. EPR-157; assembly: GCF_001647195.1. Lineage (GTDB taxonomy): Bacteria > Actinomycetota > Actinomycetes > Mycobacteriales > Mycobacteriaceae > Rhodococcoides. Next base: position 4,480 of record NZ_LVCV01000387.1, read on the forward strand.
CGGGAGGATCTCGAGGATGTGCTCGGGTCCTTCGAGGAAGTCGCGGATCGCCTTGTTCTGGATGGCGACGGTCGAGTACTCCAGGCACAGCAGGTGCTTGACGGTCGCCTTGACGGTGTCGAGCACGAGACCGCGCCCGTTGCCCGGCATGTGAAGCGCCGCAACGACGAGACGGTTACGTAGGTGGAAGTACGCCTGCCAGTCGATGGCATCGTCCTTGTCACTCCATGCCATGTGCCAGATCGCGGCACCGGGCAGCGTGACCGTCGGATAACCGGCTTCTCGTGCGCGCAAACCGTATTCGGCATCGTCCCACTTGATGAACAGCGGAAGTGGCTGACCGAGATCCTCCGCGACGACGCGCGGAATCATGCACATCCACCAGCCGTTGTAGTCGACGTCGATGCGCCGGTGCAACAGCTTGCTCGAACGCAGCGGGTACTCGGCGAAGTCGTGGTCGTATTCGACGTTCTGGGCACCGGTCCACATGAAGTTGCTCCGGTCGATCACTTCGCCCATGACGTGCAGGTGGCTGCGCGCCTGCAGGTTCAGCATCTGACCGCCGACGAGCGTGGGAACCTTCGCGAATCGCGACATCGCGAGCGCACGGAGAATCGAGTCCGGCTCGATCTCGATGTCGTCGTCCATGAAGAGAATGTGCTGGCACTCGGTGTTGTTCAGCGCCTCGTACATGATTCGGCTGTAGCCACCGGAGCCACCGAGGTTCGCCTGGTCGTGGATCGCGAGGATGCCCCCGAGACCTGCTTCGGCTTCGGCGAAGCCCGGCTCGTCTCGGACCTTGCGGGTGCCCTGATCGGGCATGATGACTGACTTGATCACGTCGAGCACGAGCGGGTCCGAGCTCAGTGCGACAAGCGCTTTGACCGCGTCGGTCGGCCGGTTGAACGTCGGGATTCCGACGGCAACCGTCGCCTCACCCGGGGCCTCGACAGGTGCGTACCAACCCGCGCTCTCGAGCACCACCTCGGAGTCGGAGGTGATGTCGAACCAGATCCAGCCGCCGTCCTCGAACGGTCCGAGATCGATGTCGAACTCCTGCGCGGCGTCGCCGTCGACGGCTTCGCGGCCCTCGACGTGGATGCGCGAGCTGTCGGCTTTGGACCGATACACGTCGATGCGGCAGTGTCCGGAGACCTCGACGCGCAGCACGACCGACTTCAGGACGCTGTAGCGGCGCCAGTAACTCGCAGGAAACGCGCCGAAGTACGTGCAGAACGACACCTCGGACTCGGCACCGATGGCGAGCGATGTGCGAGACAGCGAGTGTGCGCGTCGGGCATTGGTTTTCGCTTCTTCGAGGTACAGCGTTCGTACGTCGAGCGGCTCGCCCGAGCGCGGCAGCAGCACCCGCTGCAGCAGCGACTTACCGAGCACGGGCGCGATGTCGGCGACACCGTCGTCGAGCAAGTGTTTGGCTGTCATTTGTCTCCCGCCAGCGAAGCGCCGGTCTCGAAATGCGGTGCGAGCGTGTTCTCGTACAGGTTCAGCGCGCTGGCGATGGCCATATGCATGTCCAGGTACTGGTAGGTACCGAGACGTCCACCGAAAAGCACTCCGTTGGAGGCGGTCTCGGCCTTGGCGCGGCCGCGGTACGCCTCGAGCTTCGTGCGATCGTCCGGGGTGTTGATCGGGTAGTACGGCTCGTCGCCGCTCTTCGCGAACCGCGAGAACTCCCGCATGATGACCGTCTTGTCGGTCGGGTACTCGCGTTCGGGGTGGAAGTGACGGAACTCGTGGATACGAATGAACGGAACGTCGCCGTCGTTGTAGTTCATCACCGGGGTGCCCTGGAAATCACCTGTCGGCAGTACCTCGGTCTCGAAATCGATTGTCCGCCAGCCCAGTTCACCCTCGGAGTAGTCGAAGTAGCGGTCCAACGGGCCGGTGTAGACGATGGGAGCGTCGGGGCTTTCGGCAACGAGCTCGGCCTTGACGTCGAACCAGTCCGTATTCAAGCGGACCTCGATGTTCTCGTTCGACGCCATCTTCTCGAGCCAGGCGGTGTAGCCGTCGACCGGCAGTCCCTCGTAGGTGTCGTTGAAATAGCGGTTGTCGAACGTGTACCGCACCGGCAACCGGGTGATGTTGCCCGCGGGCAGGTTCTTGGGATCGGTCTGCCACTGCTTGGCGGTGTAGTCCCGGATGAACGCCTCGTACAGCGGACGGCCGATCAGCGAGATCGCCTTCTCCTCGAAGTTCTGCGCATCCTTCGAGTCGAATTCACTGGACTGCTCTTCGATGAGCGCCCGCGCCTCGGCAGGCGAGAAGTACTTGCCGAAGAACTGTGAGATCAGACCCAGGCCCATCGGGAACTGATACGACTGGCCCTTGTGCAGCGCGAAGACGCGGTGCTGGTAGCTCGTGAAGTCGGTGAACTGGTTGACGTAGTCCCAGACCCGCTGGTTCGACGTGTGGAACAGATGAGCGCCGTACTTGTGGATCTCGATGCCGGTTTCCGGCTCGGCCTCGGAGTAGGCGTTGCCGCCCAGGTGGTGGCGGCGGTCGAGCACGAGGACTCGCTTACCCAGCTGGGACGCCGCGCGCTCGGCCACGGTCAGGCCGAAGAACCCCGAACCGACCACGATCAGGTCGTATCGGCCGGTCGCGGAGGGGTCGGAAGAAGCAGTCGGTTCAGTTACGGCAGTCACGGGCAACCAGGGTATACGGTGCGCGCGACCCACCCGTGCATGGACAGTTGCCCCAGCGCGTATTTACCCACTCACGGCGAGGTGTCGCAACAGGTACGTGTCCATCACCCAGCCGTGCTTCGTCTTGAGCGCCGCACGCACGCGTTCGATCTCGCCGATGCAGTCATCCAGCGCCCCCGACACCAACTGTTCATCGCTTGTTCCCAGGTTGGCGCCCCAGTGGATGCCCCACGTACCGGTCCCGACCAGCTCGCGGCATGTCACGTTCCCGTCGAGCATCACCACGATGTTGTCCGCACCTGCCTCGACATCCTTCAGAAGAGCTCGACCGGTCGTGATCACGATCGGCCCACCGATCCGGTTGAGCACGATCCGGTGCGCCGCCGCGAGCATCGACACACTGCTGATGCCCGGAGTGACGTCGAAGTCGATGTCGAGATTCCCGAAATCGCGGACACGCTCGACCACGCGGATGGTGCTGTCGTAGAGAGCAGGATCACCCCAGACCAGGAATCCGACGGTGGTGTCGGGCTCGAGACCCAGCAGGACTTCTTCGTACGCGCGCGCTCTGGCGTCGTGCCAGTCCAACACCGCGGCGCCGTAGTCGGCGGGCCGTCGATCACGCTCGGGGTCGGGGACCTGGATCACCCTGGGCACACCCGGGACGTGACGACGCAGGATCTCGGCCCGCGCCTCGGCCAGGTCACCGACATCCCCGCCCTTGTCCGCGACGAGAAAGACATCGACGTCACGGAGCATGGCGACGGCCTGGACCGTGATCTGATCCGGATGCCCACCACCGACCCCCACCAAGTGAATCTTCATCCCTGGGTGCCCCTGGGTCGTTCTGCGTCGTACAGATGCGATTCCGCTCCCGGAGTTCGGCCGACCGCAGGGCCGACGAGGATGACCGCTGCCTGACGCAGACCAGCCGACTCGACCTGGTCGGCGATATCGCGGAGGGTTCCCGTCAACACGAGCTGATCCGGCTTGCTCGCGTGGAATACGACAGCCGCCGGGCAGTCCGCGCCGTAGTGAGTCGTCAGCTCGTCGGCCAGAACCCGGACGCGGGTGATCGCGAGGTGCAACACCAGCGTCGACCCGGTTGCTGCGAAGGCCGACAGTGACTCACCGTCAGGCATCGCCGTGGAGCGCGCCTGCGTGCGCGTCAGGACGACGGACTGCGCGATCTCGGGGACGGTCAGTTCGACGCGCAGGGTGGCGGCAGCGGCGGCGTAGGCGGGCACGCCGGGCGTCACGTCCCAGGGAATGCCTGCCGCGTCGAGGCGGGCGGACTGTTCCGCGAGTGCCGAATAGAGAGAAGGGTCACCCGAGCACAGACGCGCGACGTCGTCACCGCGCTCGTGTGCGCCGACGAGTTCTGCGGTGATGGCGTCGAGGTCGAGCTGTGCGGTATTGACCAGCCGAGCATTCGGTGGACAGTGCGCCAGGATCGCCTCGTCGATGTACGTACCTGCATAGACGCAGACCGGACTACTGCGGAGGTGCTCGACGGCACGCAGCGTGAGGAGGTCGGCGGCACCCGGCCCGGCCCCGATGAAGTGGACAGTCACGAAAACGAAGCCTATGCCTCCCCCGCGACGCGCCGCACTCACAGGCAATCCCCGGTATGGCTAACTCTCAAGCTAAGGTTTAGCCTTGTGCCGGATGAGGTTGGTGTTACTGGTGTGACTCGAATGCAGTCTCGATAGTCACATACGTCACAGCAGCATCACAACTCACCGACACACAGAACTGAACGGAAGCAATTCGCGTCGCACAGTCGCAGGATGCTTCGCGGGGCGGCCGGTTACCAACAGGCAGACCCGCACCTACTACCAGGGAGTACCGCCTTGCACCGTCGAACGAAGCCGTCGATCGTTCTCGGCGCTGTCGCCTTGCTGGCCGTCGCGAGTCCCGTGGCGGTCTACAGCATCTCCGGCGACTCCGCGTCCACCGATGTTCGATCGGCCAACGAGACCACCCCTGTGACAGTGCCGACCAAGATCGTCGAGACAGCGCTGAGCTCTGCACCGGACATCGTCATTCCGCTCCAGGAATTGACGGGTCTGCCGCTGCCGGACCTGCGCCTGTCCGATCTGAAGTACCTGCCACTTCCGGACAACATCACCATTCCGCCCTTCGAGATCCCCGAGATTCCGGGCGTCACCGTGCCGTCACCGACGAGCCCGTCGGCGCAGGCACCGGTGCCCGGCCTCGAACCCACCGACGTGGCCGCCCCGGTTGTCCCGCCCGCCGGTGACGACCCGGGTGCGCCCCTCGGCGCCGTCGTCAAGGAGCTGAAGCAGGACGACCCGTTCAGCATGGTCGCCCTGACCTCGACGACCCTCGACGGAGCTGTCGCTCAGGTTCGCCGTCAGCTCGACGACGGATCCTGGGGCCCATGGATCGCGACGGAACCCATCGACACCGGTGCGAGCGACGCAGCGCCGAAGGCGGAGAAGCAGGGCACCGAGCCGATCTTCGTCGGCGCCACCAAGGCCGTTCAACTGCTCCTGACGCCGCGCACGGTGGCAGCACCTGCGGTTGCCCCTGCTCCTGAGGTTGCCCCGGCACCTGAGGCGGCACCGGCCCCCGCTCCGGAGCAGGAGCTCGGCTACACGCCGGCCTCCGTCTCCAAGCCACTGCGCCAGCAGGAAACCCCTCTCGCCGAGGCAGTGTCGGACATCAGCGCTGTGCTGATCCAGCCAGGCAGCTCCCCCGCCGACTCCGCACTGTCCGACCTCGCGACTCCGGTCGCAGGCGACGCCGGACCCAAGGTCATCTCCCGCGCACAGTGGGGAGCCGACGAGTCCATCCGGTGTGCCACCCCGACATACGACGACTTCCTCGGTGGCGCAACGGTTCACCACACCGCTGGAAGCAACGACTACTCCAAGTCCGAGTCCGCCGAGATCGTGCGTGCCATCTACGCCTACCACGCTCAGACCCTCGGTTGGTGCGACGTCGGGTACAACGTGCTCGTCGACAAGTACGGCCAGATCTTCGAAGGCCGTGCAGGCGGACTCGACCGCGCCGTGCAGGGTGCTCACGCCGGCGGATTCAACGAGAACACCATGGGCATCGCGATGATGGGTGACTACTCCTCGGAGTCCCCGTCGGACGAGACACTCGAATCCGTCGGCAAGTTCCTCGGATGGCGTTTGGGCAAAGAAGGTCTCGACCCCGAGGGCGAAACGACCATGACGTCCGAAGGAACCGACTTCACCTTCGTCGGCCAAGGACAGAGCGTCGACCTTCCCGTGATCTTCGCCCACCGCGACGTCGGAAACACCGCGTGCCCGGGAGACGGGGCATACGCGAAGATGGACGAGATCCGCGAAATCGCGGCAGCCAACCTCGGCGGCGGCAGCGTCGACACGGCACCATCGCCGAGCGAGGACACAACAGGCGAGGACCTGACGAGCGATGCAACACCGTCGTCACCCCGAACCGACGCGAGCAACACTCCGGGACAGAACATTCCGAGCCTCGTCGACGAACTCGTGCGTCTCGCCAGCTCGAACCCGGTGGCGCAGAAGTGGTTGGCGTCCGGCGGCGAAACCGGAATACTGGGCACCCCCGTCAGCGGGCTCGTTCAGGTCAAGGGCGGCGGCGAAGCTGCGCAGTTCGCGAACGGCTCGATCTTCACTTCACTTGCCGGACAGGCAGTTGCGGTGATCGGCAAGATCTTCGAGCAGTTCATGGCACTCGGCGGAGAGAACGGCGAACTCGGCCTCCCCACCACCGACGAGTACCCGGTCCCCGAGGGTCTGCGGACCGATTTCGAGAACGGATCGTTGATCTTCAACGAGCTCACCGGCATCGTGACCACGGTCATCAAGACCTACAACGACACCTACGAGCAGCAGATGCAGAACGGCGCAGTCGCAGCTCCAGTCGAAGCAGCTCCGGCACCGGAAGCGGTACCGGCACCTGAAGCTGTACCGGCACCTGAAGCTGTACCGGCGCCCGAGCCCGCTCCCGCACCGTAACGTCTCGAATACAGAATCGAGCGGCGACCCGACAAGGGTCGCCGCTCGATTCGTCTTTTCAGGTGATGTCGCGCTGCGCGAGACGAATTCGATCCACCGGGATGATTCCTGGACGGTAGTAGAACCCCTCGGGCGAGACGGTCAGCTCGTAGTCCTCCACTCCGCTGACCTCCCACACGTCGACCGGGCCACCGGTGTTGTTCATCCGGACGAACCAGTCCCGCTCCCCGGGATCGCTCGCGAGAAAGCAGCCCTGCTGTTCGGCCCGTCGGCTACCGGCGATTCCGCGGGCAGCGCCCATCTTTCGGTAGTCGAGGCCGTGCATCTGGATCGACTCACGATTGGCCACGGACGTGACATGAAAGCGGATAGGCATTCCGCAAAATTAGTTGTATCCGGTGTGGCAGCGCCAGCGATTTACCACCAGCGTTCGAGGACCCGAGCCACTCCGTCGTCGGCGTTGGTCGTCGTGACTTCGTTCGCGGCGGCGATAGCGGCAGGGTGCGCATTGCCCATCGCGACGCCGAGGCCTGCCATCTTCAGCATCGGCACGTCGTTCGGCATGTCGCCGAAAGCGACGATATCGGCGGGGACCACGTTCAACCGTTCGGCGACGACGGCGAGCCCCGACGCCTTGCTCACGCCAGGCGCAGACAGCTCGATCAGACCGTTGTCGGTGGAGAACGTCAAATCTGCTCGGCCACCGATGAGCGGTTCCAGAGCGGCCACCATGTCGCCGCTCGACGCGGTCGCAAGCCTGATCAACAACTTGACGGCCGGAACGTCGAGCACCTCGTCCTGCGAAAGCTCGGTGTTGTCCGGGTTGAGCCACGCGTGCTCGTATCCGGGTGAACTGACGAACTGCGGCGTCGCCGCGTCGTGAGCGCTGGCACCGACGCGCTCGGCGGCCAGTCCGCACCCGGGGAGCGCGTCGTACGCGATCTCGGCGAGCCAGTGCAGCGTCTCGCTCGACAGTGTCTGCGCATCCAGGATTCGGTCGGAGTTGCTGTCGTAGATGACCGCACCGTTGGCGCAGACACACATCGGTGCGTGACCGAGTTGATCGACGACGGGTGAGATCCACCGCGGCGGGCGTCCGGTGGACAGGACGAACGGGGTGCCATCGGCGACCAGCGACGTCACCACGCGACGGGTTCGCTCGGTGACCCTCTCGTGCACGTCGAGAAGAGTGCCGTCGACGTCGCTGGCGACAAGGCGGGGTTGGGTACGAGCGGTGTCAGACATCGTCGCCATTGTGCCTTAGGTGGAGTGCACCCAAGGAGCAGAGTGCCTCGGCGGCAGGTGCAACTCCTGCGCACACCACCCCAGGGTGGGCAACCACTCACCCCGGGGAGACGCAGGATCACCTCGAGGGTGCCTGTCTGCACAGGCCTCGACGGACGAACGTCATACGCATGAACTTCTCCCCCTCCACAGCCGCCGTGTTCCCGCTCTCGGCCGCCCAGCGCGGGATCTTGTTCGCACAGCACCTGGCAGGCGACGTTCCGATCTCCATCGCCCAGTTCGTGGAAATCCACGGCAATCTGGACACGCGACGCCTGGTCGACGCGGCCATGACGGCCGGCCACGAGTTCGGCACCGGGTACCTCCGACTCGTCGAGGTCGACGGTGTGCCCATGCAGACGGTGGACCCCGACGTCGACGAAACGATGCCGAAGGTGGACCTGCGCGACGAGCCTGATCCGATTGCTGCAGCCCACGCCTGGATGCGGGCCGAGTACAGCGCACCGATCGATCTCTTCGCCGACCGTCTCGTCACGATGGCGGTGCTGCGGGTCGGCGACGAGCACGTCTACTGGTACTCGCGCATCCACCACATCGCGCTCGACGGCTACGGCGCGATGACTCTGCTGAAGCGGTGCGCCGAGCTCTACACCGGCGGCGACGACGCATCAGCGACCACGGCGGAACCGCTGCACGCCATCGTCGACGCCGATCGGCAGTACCGCAGCTCGGACCGGTTCAGCGCAGACCGCAACTACTGGATCGACCACCTCGCCGGATTGTCGGACCCCGTCAGCCTCGCCGGGCGTTCGGCGCCGGCCGAGGCGCATCCGCTGCTACAGCGCGGCGAACTCGACGCCATCACCGCAGCACGGCTCGAGCAGATCGCGAATGAGTTGAACTCGGGCGTCGCACCGGTGACGGTCGCTGCGTTCGGCGCGTACCTCGCGCGAGCCACCGGCAGTATCGAGGTGACCCTGAGTCTGCCCGTCTCGGCACGTACGACGGCATCGCTGCGGAGGTCCGGCGGAATGGTCGCCAACGTGGTCCCGCTCCGTCTGCGGTGCGACGGGCACACCTCGGTTGCCGACCTCGTGCGCGACGCGCAACTCGAACTCACCGGCGCCCTGCGGCGTCAGCGATACCGCCAGGAGGACATCGCCCGCGACCTCGGCGTCGACGCGTCCGGTTTCGGGCCGTCGGTCAACATGATGCTGTTCGACACCCGAATCATGCTCGGACCCTTCGCCGGTCGGCTCCAGGTGCTGACCTCGGGGATCATCGACGACCTGTTCGTCAACGTCTACCCCGGCATCGGTGGCAGCACGATGCACATCGACTTCCAAGCAAACTCCGCCCTGTACTCCAGCACCGAACTGGCCGCGCACCACGCTGCGTTCCTGAAGTTTCTGGATCGCTTTCTCACCGACCCGCACACTCCGGTCTCCCGGTTGGCGATGACCGACGGCACCCCAGTCCACCGCGGCCCCGCAGCTGGCCCGCCTCGTCTGCTGCCACAGATTCTTACGGACGCCGCGGCACTGCGACCGGACGGGATTGCCGTCGTCTCGAACTCGGGCAGCTACACCTACCGTGAACTCGACGAGCATTCGAACCGGCTCGCCCGAGCACTGATCGAGCAGGGTGTTCGACCGGAATCCGCAGTAGCCGTCTCGATTTCACGGTCCTACGAGTCCATCCTCGCGATGTGGGCGGTCGCCAAGACCGGGGCAGCGTTCATGCCAGTCGACCCGACCTACCCACCTGAGCGGATCGACTACCTGCTGGCGGACTCGGGTGCACGAACGATCGTCGATTCCGAATACGTGAACCGGGATCTCCCCTTCTCGTCGGATCCGGTCACGGACTCCGATCGACACAGCACCATCGACCCCCGCAGCGCGGCCTACGTCATCTACACATCCGGTTCGACCGGAGCGCCTAAGGGCGTCGTCGTCACGCACGGCGGTATCGCCGATCTGATCTCCGACGGCATCGACCGGCTCGCACTGTCGTCCATATCCCGTATGACACATGGCTATTCACCCAGCTTCGACGCATCGCTGTCGGAACTGCTCCTGACGTTCGGTGCCGCTGCCACTGCCGTCGTGGTTCCACCCGGAGTGTTCGGCGGAGAGGACCTGACGGAACTGCTTCGCGAACACAGCGTCACGCATATCGACGTCACCCCTGCGGTTCTCGGCACGCTCGCGCCCACAGACCTACCCGGCCTGACCCATGTAGTCGTCGGTGGCGACGCCTGCCCGCCGGAGCTTCGCGCCCGGTGGGCAGGCGACCGGCAGATGTTCAACGGGTACGGCCCCACCGAGACGACCGTCACCTCGACCTTCAGTACACCGATGACGGCCGAGAAGCCGGTCAGCATCGGTGGCCCCATTCGCGGCACCTCCGCGCTCGTCCTCGATCGGTGGCTGCAGCCTGTCCCTGCAGGCGCAACGGGCGAGTTGTATCTCTCGGGCGCGGGCATCGCACGCGGCTACCATGACCGTCCTGCAGCGACGTCGAGCCGTTTCGTCGCCAATCCCGCCGACCCCGGGGCCCGGCTGTATCGCACCGGCGACCTCGTGCGATGGGTCGGCGAGGAACTGGAATACGTCGGTCGCAGCGACTTCCAGGTCAAGATCCGCGGGTTCCGCATCGAACTGGGCGAAGTCGACGCCGCCCTGTCGAGCGCTGCCGAGTCCGAAGGTGCACCACTGGACTTCGTCATGACGGTCGGGCACACGACCGACTCCGGCGCAACAGTTCTCGTGTCGTACGTCGTACCCACTATCCGTGGTCCCCTCGACACGTCCCGGCTGACCGCCCGCCTCACCGGCGCACTGCCGGCATACATGGTTCCGTCGTCGATCATGGTTCTCGACGCGGTTCCACTGACACCCGTCGGCAAGGTCGACCGAAAGGCTCTGCCAACACCGATATTCGCAACACACGCGCCCTCTCGTGCACCGTCGACAGATCGCGAACGCACACTCGCGAACTTGTTCCAGCAGGTCCTCGGTGTCGACGAGGTCGGCGCCGAAGACAGCTTCTTCGCGCTCGGCGGGGACAGCATCATATCCATTCAGCTCGTCTCCCGCGGCCGGGCCGCAGGGCTGGTCTTCACCGCACGCGACGTCTTCGAGCGGAAGACGGTCGCTGGACTCGCAGAGGTTGCCGCGGATGCGGTGTCGGCACCGGTACTCACCGAGCTGCCCGGGGGTGGAACTGGCACTGTCCCTACCACTCCCATCGTTGCGGACATGCTGCGCTCCGGGAGCTTCCGGACCTACAGCCAGGCGGTGTTGATCACACTTCCCGAGAACATCACCGACGAGAACGTGATCGTGGCGGCTGCTCAGGTGATCGACCACCACGATGCACTGCGGTCTCGAATCTGCGAAACCCACGAGATCCTGCCGGTCGGATCGGTCGACGCCACGTCCGTGTACACGGTCGATTTCGACAGGGGTGACCTCGATGCTGCACTCGACCGCGCCGCGGACCGTCTCGACCCTGCGGCGGGCAATGTAGTCCAGTTCGTGCGGATAGGCAACAAGATGTGGATCGTCCTGCATCACGTAGCGGTGGACGGTGTGTCGTGGCGAATCCTGCTGCCGGACTTCGCTACTGCGGCCAGCGGCGGTGCCCTCCAGGCAACTGGCACGTCGCTGCGACGGTGGGCACACGGTCTCGTCGAGCACGCGCCGACCCGCATGCCGGAAGCCGAGATGTGGTCCACCATCGCCCAGACTTCCGATCCCTTGCTCGGCTCCCGTGCACTCGACCGCGACCTCGATGTCACCGAAACTCGAGCCGACATCTCGGTGAAGGTGCCCGCCGAGGTAACCGAAACCCTGCTGACCGTTCTCCCCGACCGATTCAACTGCGGCCCCAACGAGGGGCTGCTCACTGCGCTCGCAATGGCCGTCAGCGCCTGGCGTCAGCGGCCCACGACCGTCGTAACGCTGGAAGGCCACGGCCGGGAGCAGCAGGTCGTTCCCGGCGCTGACCTCGCTCGCACGGTCGGCTGGTTCACCACCGTCTTCCCGGTGGCATTCGACCTCGGCGACATCGACATCGCCGACGCGTTCGCCGGAGGGCCGGCCGCCGGTACCGCGCTGAAAGCAGTCAAGGAGACGCTTGCGTCCATCCCGGACCACGGAATCGGTCACGGAATCCTGCGCCACCTTGCGGGCGTCGACGATATCGACGTCGCGCCGCAGGTGTCGTTCAACTACCTCGGCCGGGTTCGGACCGACACCGACTCACCCTGGATGCCGGAACGCTTCAGCTCGCGCCAGGACGAGGCCATGCCGCTCCCCGCCGCGGTCGACATCAACGTCATCGCCGAAATGACCGGTACGTCTACCGAACTTGTAGGCACTTTCGCGTACGCGACAGGGCTTTTCGATGCCAACGACATCGAAGAATTCGCGTCGCTGTGGCTGCGTGCATTGTCCGCACTCGCCTCCCATGTGGCTGCCGAGAACTCTGTTCGGCACACACCGTCGGACTTCGCCCTGGTCTCGACCACTCAGCACCAGATCGAGTCCTGGGAGAGCGAATTCCCGACTCTGACAGACATCTGGCCGCTCTCACCGCTGCAGGAGGGCCTGCTGTTCCACGCCATGTTCGACGCGGAGGGTCCGGACAGCTACGTCGTCCAGTCCGTGCTCACGCTCGCAGGCATCGTCGATGCGTCCCGACTGCACGACGCTGCGCAGGCACTCGTCGATCGCCACGAGAATCTCAGAGTTGCGTTCCGCGACTCCGATTCGGGACCACGGCAAATCGTCCTCGACGGACTCGAGATCAGCTGGACGGAAACCGATCTTCGCAGCGTGCCCAACGCAGAACATGCTGTCGAGAAGATCCTCGAACTGGACCGGTCGACGCGCTTCGACATGACCGATCCCCCGCTGATCCGATTCGCATTCATCCGCACCGCCGAGGACGGTTACCGACTGTTGATGACCAACCACCACATCCTGCTCGACGGGTGGTCGACGCCGTTGCTGGTGCAGGAACTCCTGAGCCTGTATGCCGCGTTCGACGGAGTCGGCGGCCTACGCCCAGCCCGGTCGTACCGTGAGTACCTGGGCTGGCTGGCCGACCAGGACCGAGCCGCCTCGAGGCTGGCCTGGCGGACGGCACTGACCGGAGTCGAGTCAGCGACCTTGATCGCGCCTACCGGCCGTCTGGCCGCCGACGCAGCGGCCGGTGAGAAGTCCCGACCTTTGGGAGTCGAGGTGACGGCGGCTCTGCATGGCCTCGCCCGATCGCACGGGATCACCATCAACACGGCCATCCAGACTGTGTGGGCCGTCCTGTTGGCGTCGATGACCGGCAGTACCGACGTCGTGTTCGGTGGGACGGTGTCGGGTCGCCCGCCTGCCCTACCGGGCGTGGAGGAGATGGTCGGGTTGTTCATCAACACCGTGCCCGTGCGCGTCCGCCTGGACCCGCGAGAGACTGTTGCAGAACTGATGATTCGCGTGCAGCAGGAACAATCGGCCCTCCTCGACCACCAGTACATCGGACTCAGTGAAATCCACGAAGTGGCCGGGCTGCCGGAATTGTTCGACACCATCACCGTGTTCGAGTCCTACCCGGTGGACCGCGCCGCGCTGGCCCAGTCCCTCGATCTCGCCGGTATGCGGGTTCTCGACGCCGAGGGCACCGACGCCACCCCATATCCGTTGAGCCTGTTGATCATTCCAGGTGACTCAATCCAGATCACGCTCAAGTATCTACTCGACGTAATCGACGACGAGAGGGCGCACACACTCGTCGACCAGTGCGTGTCACTGTTGACCCGCATCTCGGCCGAACCGGATCTACCGGTGACCGCGCTGGAGGCTGCCACGTCGACCGCCATCGTGCACGGTGGGCACGGCATGCTCCCGCGGACGCTCCCCGAGATTCTCCGCGCCACGACACAGCGCCACCCGGACCGGACGGCCGTGACGTTCCAGGGTGCCACGATGACGTATCGGGAGCTCGACGACGCATCGAACCGGCTTGCACACGTTCTCCTCGAGCATGGGGCCGAGCCGGAAGAAATTGTGGCAATTGCGATCCCGCGTTCGACCGAGTCCGTCGTCGCGATGTGGGCGGTTGCCAAAACCGGTGCCGCTTTCGTGCCGATCGATCCGGCACTGCCCGCTGATCGCATCGATCGTATGCTCGTCGACTGCGGCGCTCGTACCGGCCTGACGGTTGACGGGGTTCTGCCGACCCTCATGACGGAGATGACCTGGATCGACGCCGCAGCGGTTCGACCTGCCGTCGACGCGTCGGTGGTGGCAGTGCCGCGTCTGGACAACCTTGCGTACCTGATCTTCACGTCCGGTTCGACCGGCGTCCCCAAGGCCGTCGAAGTCTCGCATCGTGGGCTGGCGAACTTCGTTGCCGCACAGACCGAAGAGTTCCGGGTCGAGGCCGACTCACGTGTGCGCCACTTCGCGTCACCGAGCTTCGACGCCTCCATCTCGGAGGCGCTGATGGCCTTCGGCAACGGCGCAACCCTCGTCATCGCGCCTCCGACGGTGATGGCGGGCGACGACCTCGGCGCACTCGTCGTCGACGAACAAGTCTCGCACATGGTGATCACTCCGGCAGCACTGGCTACAGTCGAACCAGCGGACTGCGTGCGGGTTCTCGCGGTTGCAGGTGAGGCGGTGAGCCATGACGTCGTCGATCGGTGGTCCGAGGGACGAATCATGCTCAATCACTATGGACCGACCGAATTCACGATCTGGGCTACGGGTTCAGCCCCCCTGCAGCGCAATTCATGCCCCGACATCGGGGTACCGATACTCGGTGCGTCGATCCTCGTACTCGACAGCTGGCTACGGCCGGTCGCCGACGGTACTGCCGGCGAGCTGTATCTCGCGGGGCCTGCTGTGGCGAGGGGATATCGCAACCGAAGCGAGCTGGCCGCGTCGCGCTTCGTGGCCCACCCCAGCGAAGCGGGAGCACGGATGTACCGGACCGGCGACGTCGTACGGTGGGACCGCGACACGCTGCACTACCTCGGTCGCGCCGACTTCCAGGTCAAGATCCGCGGCTTCCGCGTCGAACTCGGAGAAGTCGACGCGGTGCTCACCGAGGTACCCGGTGTCGAGTTCGCCGTGACCGTGGGCGTCCGCGGACCCTCCGGCGCAACGGTTCTCGTATCCTATGTGCTGCCGTCCTCCAGCTCCTTGGACACTGAGATCGTGCGCGGGCACGCCACCGAACGGCTGCCCGGTTACATGGTCCCGACGCTCGTCCAGGTCCTCGACACCATCCCTCTCACACCGGTCGGCAAGATCGACACACGCGCGCTGCCCGCACCGGACTTCTCCGGTCGGCAACGTCGCTACCGCGCCCCGCGGACGTCGTTGGAATCCGTCGTCGTCGACGCCTTCGTCGACGTGCTGGCGATCGGAACGATCGGCATCGACGATTCGTTCTTCGACCTGGGCGGCAATTCGCTCGTCGCCACTCGCGTCGTGTCTCGAATCAATTCCTCGTCGGACTCCATTGTCGCGCTGCGTGATCTGTTCGAAGCTCCGACACCTGCCGGACTGGCAGCGAGGATCATGTCTCGCGGCGCGGACGAGAGCGATCGCTCGGCGCATCCGTTCGACATGATCGTTCCTCTTCGGGTGGGCTCCGACGCGTCGCCGCTGTTCTGCATACATCCGACGTCCGGCCTTGCCTGGTGCTACGCAGGTCTTGCAGCCTCGCTCGGGGACGGCAGCAGCGTGTACGGAGTTCAATCCCCGGATCTGACGGATTCGACGAATACTCCAGCAACGCTCGACGAGATGGCGGAACTGTACGTTCGAGCGATCCGATCGGTGCAACCCCACGGGCCGTACAACCTGCTGGGGTGGTCCTTCGGTGGCTTCGTGGCGCACGGCGTCGCCGTCAGGCTGCGCGAGCAAGGCGAGGAAGTGTCGATGCTGGCGATGCTCGATTCCACCATCCAATTCACCGAACTAGCTCCGCCGCCGACGCTCGGTACCGTCGAGTTCTTTCGAGAGTTCGCCCCGATGCTCGGCATCGACGACGTGCACGAAGACATCTCGATAGACGCAGCGGCACAGTTGGTTCGGGACACGATGGGAACCGACGCCGTACAGCCCGAGCACATCGAACGCCTCGCCCGGTCGTACGACAGCGCGCTGCGGCTGCTGAGTGGCTACCGACCGCCCATCTACGACGGCGACGTGCTGTTCTTCAGCGCCTCGAGCGAAGACGGATCTTCCACCGCTGCAGCGAGTTGGACCCCATTCGTCACCGGCCGCATCGATGACCATCCGATCGACACGGTGCACGATCGAATGATGGAACCTGCTGCGGTGCAGATAATTTCATCGACTCTGCTGGAACAACTCTCGCCCACCGAAGAACGGAGAATCGCATGACCACCGAACTGTCCATCGAAGTAGCAGGGCTCCACAAGTCGTTCGGCGCTGTCGCGGCCCTGCGCGGCATCGACTTCGCCGCCGAACGGGGAGAAGTGCTGGCGGTTCTCGGTCCGAACGGAGCAGGCAAGACCACCACCGTCGGTGTGCTCGCAACCCTCGTCACACCCGATTCAGGGACTGCCCGCGTGGCAGGTCACGACGTCGTCTCCGAAGCCGCCGCAGTCCGCGCATCGATCATGTTGACCGGCCAACATGCGTCGCTGGACGAGACACTCACCGGCTACGAGAACCTCGTCATGTTCGCGCGCCTCATGGGATTGACGAAGCAAGCGGCGAAGCGTCGGGCAGACGAGCTTCTCGGCGAATTCGACCTGACAGACGCCGCGGACCGCAGGGTCGGTCGCTACTCGGGAGGGATGCGACGCCGGATCGACATCGCGTGTGGGCTCGTCGTTCCCCCTCAGGTCGTGTTCCTCGACGAACCGACCACCGGGCTCGACCCACGGAGTAGGCAAGTCGTGTGGGATCTGGTGGCCGGCTTTGCGGACCAGGGGATCACCACCTTGCTCACCACTCAGTACTTGGAGGAGGCCGACGTACTCAGCGACCGCATCGTGGTCGTCGATCACGGAACCGTTGTCGCCGAGGGCACGTCGGCCGAACTCAAAGCCCGTACCGGTGCCAGCTTCTGCGAGGTGGTTCCCCTCCATCCCCACGAACTTGCCGTCGTTGCGGATGTGCTGCAGTCGATGTGCGCGAACGAGATCGTCGTGGCCGACACCGATCGCGTGTCCATCCCGGCACCCGACGGCGCCCGGACCCTCACCGAGGTGCTCCGACGGCTCGACGACTTCGACATCGAGTTGGTCGATATCGCCTTGCGGCGCCCTTCCCTCGACGAAGTCTTCCTCTCTCTCACCGGCCGTCCCGCAGTTGCGGCGGTGGCGTCGTGACTGCGCCGGTACGTTCGAGTACGACACAGTGGTGGGTACTGACTGCGCGAACTCTGCGAAGCGCCGTCCGCGGGGGCGAGGCAGTCACAGCGATCATCGCCCCGATCGTCTTCACCGTCAGCTTCTACGTTCCGCTGCAGAAGGTGATTTCGATGTTCGGGAACGGGGTGGACAACTTCGGCCAGTTCCTGATGCCGTTGATTGTGTTGCAAGCCATCGCCTTCACCGCCATTTCGGTTGCATTTCTCGCCGCGACCGACGCGGTCGACGGCATCAACAGACGATTCGCGTCGATGCCCATTGCGCGTCTCGTTCCGCTGGGTTCGCGGGTTGCATCCGGGATGGCGAAGTGCGTCGTATCGTTGATGTTCGCGCTGGGATGCGGATATGTGATCGGTTTCCGCTTCGCTGGAAGTATCACCGATACAGCGATGTTCATAGGTTTCGTCGCTCTCATCGCTGTCACACTCATCCTGGGTGCGGACGTGATCGGCACTGCGTCCAGGAATCCCGAGGCGACGACCCAGAGCCTGATCCTTCCGCAACTGGTCCTCGGCATGCTGTCGAGTGGCTTTGCACCGCTGGAGCAGTTTCCCACGTGGGTGCAACCGTTCGTCCGCAATCAACCGGTGTCCCAGTTCACCACTGCGCTGCGTGATCTGGCCGATGGCACCGCCACCAGCACGAGCCTGACGCCGGCGCTGCTGTGGTTGCTGGCCCTACTCGCTGTCTGTATTCCCCTGTCCCTGCTGCTGAATGCGAGACGCTCATGACCACGACGGAAAACTCTGCGGCGGTGTTCGTTCCGCAGACTCTGATCCAGAGCCAGAGAATGCTGCTGCATCTGTTTCGCAATCCGATGTCTCTCGTGCAGTCGATCGTCTACCCGGCGTCGATGCTGGTGATCCTCGATATCGTTCTGGGCCGCCAGGTTTCCGCGTTCGCGGGCCACGACTCGCTGTACGGCACAGTGCCGATGACCGCACTGCTGAGCGCAATGCTCGGTGCGGTCGCCGGAGCGGTGACGCTCGGGCGCGAATGGGATGCGGGAATTCTCGCGAGATTCTGGGTGCTGCCGATCCACCGCGCCTCAGGTCTCGCCGCGCGGGTGACGTCGGAAGGAGCGCGAATTCTTGCCACGACGATGCTCATCACCGTCCTCGGCCTGCTGCTGGGCTTCCGGTTCTCCGGCTCCCTGTTCTCCGCTCTCGCCTTCGTCGCGGTGCCCCTGATGTTCGGCATCGCTTTCGCTACCGCCGTCATCGCCGCATCGTTCACGCTGGGCAAGACCCTACTCGTGGAATCGGTTTCGCTGCTGTGCTCGCTGGCGATGTTCTTCAACCCCGGCTTCGTCCCGCTCGCGGCGTATCCGACATGGTTGCAGCCGTTGGTGGAGAACCAGCCGATGAGTTGCGCTATCGAGGCGATGACAGCTCTCGCGCTCGGTGAGCCCGCCGGCGCACCGCTGCTGAAGGCCGCTGCCTGGTCGTCGGTCATCTTCGCTGTCGCCGTCGTACCTGCCTTGCGCGGGCTGCGTCGGGCGACCGTGCCGCGGTAGTCACGGGCTTCAGTAGCGTTGGGGCGCTCCGCGCCAGGGACGTTGGGCACTCCGCGCCAGTGGCACGGTTAAGTGCACGGGAGTGCACCCAAGTGCGCCACTGGAGCGGAGCGACTCCTACCTCGCCGGAGCAAACTCAGCTGGTCAGCGTCTCGGTGCACACCGTGAACTTCCGCTCCGGGTGCGCGTAGCCGCCGCCGGGGCAGGAATCCGCGTCCACCGCGTCGAGGACGATTTCCGTCGCCCGCTCGCGTGCGGTGGTGCCACCCTCACACGGAACTCGTTGTGCTATTTCCCCGCTGACGTCCATGCAGTCGCCGATCACCCAATCGACGTCGAGGCACAGCGCGCCTTGTTCGCCGCCGATGACGAGTTCCTCGTAGTAGTAGCTGTCGGCGTCGGACACGCATTCGGCGTTGGTGGGGGCCTTGCCGATCACCCGGTAATTCGACGCCGGCGTGCCGCATGGCGCGGGCAGTGCGGCCGCGTCGTCCAAGGTTCCCGACGCGAGAATGCAGTCTCCGACCTCGACGTCGATTCCCAGGTTCCCGCCCAGGTCTGGTTGGAGTTGCGCCGCGGACTCGGTAGCCTCCTCGATTGCTGAGCGCGCCTGCTCGGCAGCCTGGTTCGCCGACGAGGCAGCCACGTTGGCGGCCGAGGCGACGGATGATGCCGCAGCGTCCACGGAGTCCTGCGTGGACGTGGACGTGGACGTGCAGCCGGCAATCAGTACAACGGCGATTCCGGCGAATCCGCTGCAGGCAAGAATACGGTTGATGTTCATTGTCGGTCCTTCTACTCCTGCGGCCGGTTGCCGCGTTCGAAGGTAGGAGTAAACGGGTGCGGAATCTGTAACAACTATTTTCCGACTGGCCGTTTAGAATGAGCAGCCGGGTTCTGGAGGTGATGGCGATGGACGGTGCGCACGCGCGCAGCTCGGAGTTCGGTGATGCGCCGATCGTCGCTGCCCTTGTCGCAGGGGATCTCTCCGCGCTCGGCGAGGCCTACGACCGGTACGCCCAACACCTGTATACCTACGCCTGCGGCATGCTGCGGGACACCGATGCCGCTGCGGACGTCGTACACGACG
>NZ_LVCV01000388.1 GCF_001647195.1 Rhodococcus sp. EPR-157
TACGTCATCTGCGCCTGAGCAAGAGAAGTGTGCCGCTCGATGACAGCTTCGACCTCGAGGCGCCGCACGAGACCGAGTCTGCCGCCGAGGAACGCGACATCCGCGCGTTGGTTGCGGCGGCTGCGGCGGGGCTGAGCCCGAAGGATCGCGAGGTGCTGGAGCTGAGCATCCGGCACGATCTGGACAACGCTCAGGTCGCGGCGGTCCTCGGCATCGGCATGAACCAGGCGAGCACGCTGACCTCCCGTGCGCGCACCCAACTCGAGCGGTCGCTGTCGGTGCTGCTGGTGGCGCAGGAGCGTGGCAACGCGTGCGACGGTCTCGACGAGCTGCTCGCATCGTGGGACGGAGAGTTCACTCCGCTGTGGCGCAAGCGAATCGGCCGGCACATGGACAAGTGTGCGATCTGCAGCGGCATCAAGGATCGAAAGTTCCGGGCCGCGGTCCTACTCGGTCTTTTCCCGTTGGCGATCACCCCGTTCTGGCTGCGCGATCGAATCATGGGAGCTGCGCAGGCCGACGTCGAACTCGTCGCCCTTGCCACCCGAATCGATCCACTCGATCGAGAAGGTTTCCCGACGCAAGCTCGACGCTCGCAGCGCGGGGTGTGGTTCGCCGGGGCCGGTGCAGCCTTGCTCGCCGTCGGCGCCGGGGTCGGAATTCTCGCGATCGAACCCGCAACGAGCACCCCACCGATTCCAGCGCAGTTCGACGTCGTCGACGCGCCCCCGTCGATTCCGGTCCTCCCGGCTCAACCCGCGCCCATTTCCTCCGCCGTCGAACCACCGAGCGCGTCTCTCGCTCCCGTAGCACCACCCCTACCCGTCACCAGCGCTCGCCCGGTGCCGGTACAACCGGTGCCGGTCGTCACCACCCCCGCTCAGCAGATAACGACCACCGTGACAGCAACGCAACCCGCCAGCACTACTCAGGTCACCACCACCCCTACGACGACCACGACGACCACGACGACGACCGCTGACGAGACCACAACCACCACGACGACGCGCACCACCACTCGGAGTCCGGAACCTCCTCGCTGAAAAGTTGTTACTGCTCGCCTGCCCTGTCACTCCTACAGGGGTAACGACGAGTGAGGAGAAAGCCCATGAACCAGATCGTCTCGAAGATCGTGTCCGTGCTTCGCAACGAGTTCGTCCAGGACCAGCACCACCTGGACGAGTGCGCCGAGCGACTGTTCCGGCCTGCCGATCTACACGCGCTCGCCGGATCGCAGTTCAGCTGATCTCTCAGGTTTCCTCCGTACACTAGGTGGGATGCTCATGAGACAGGACGCCGCTGCGACGGGTCGTCTGCGCGGCTTTCACGCCTATCTCGACGTTGCCGTCGTCGTACTCGTGCTGGTAGCCACCAATCTCATCGCGCACTTCACGACGGTATGGGCCAGCATCGCGACGGTACCGATCGCCGCGACAGTTCTTGTTGCCCTCACCCGACGTCGGGGGCTCGGCTGGGCCGAACTCGGCCTGTCACCGAAACAGTGGAAGACCGGTTCGATCTACGCGCTCGCCGCCGTCGGCCTGGTCGTCACCGTCGTTGCAATCGGCGCGCTCTTGCCGATCACGAGGCCGTTCTTCATGGCCGACAGGTACGCAACGGTCTCGGCCGCCCTGGTTGCATCGATGATCGTCATTCCGCTGCAGACCGTCATACCCGAGGAACTCGCGTTCCGCGGTGTACTGCACGGCACCCTGGGCCGCATCTACGGCGCGCGCGGAGTGTTCGCAGCCGGTTCCCTGCTGTTCGGGCTGTGGCACATCGCGAGTTCCCTGGGCCTGACCGCAGGCAACGTCGGATTGAGCAACTTCCTCGGCGGTGGCCTGTTCGGTCAGATCGTCGGCATCGTGGCTGCAGTGCTGGCGACGGCTGCGGCAGGCCTCGTCTTCACCTGGCTGCGCAACCGCAGCGGCTCCCTCATCGCGCCCATCGCACTGCACTGGTCGCTCAACGGCATCGGTGCGCTCGCGGCGGCGCTGGTGTGGCACGCGTCGACGTCGTAGATGCTCGGTGCTCGGTGCGGTTCGGGGCGCGTGGTCTCGGTGCGGTTCGGCGCTCGCTGCGCAGGTTCCAGCGAACGCGCAAGTTGCAACGCGTGCCTGGGCTGCAATGTGCGCGTTCAGCCCGCCAGGGTGACCGAATGAGACATTCGCTGCGGTTCGGGGCTCGCTGCGGTTCGGCGCTCGCCGCGCAGGTTCCAGCGAACGCGCAAGTTGCAACGCGTGCCTGGGCTGCAATGTGCGCGTTCAGCCCGCCAGGTGACCGAATGAGACATTCGGTCACCCTGGGGGCCAGCAGACAGCAAACCAAGAAACTCAGCCCAGCGACCACTCGTCGGGAGCGAAGAGTTCGCAATGGATTCGAGCCGGGTCGATTGATCGCTCGGTGAGTTGCGCACGGACCGCCTGGACGAATCCGCCGCTCCCGCACAGGTAGATCTGTGCGTCCGCAGGCAAAGCAACGTTGGAGAGGTCCATCAGGCCGCGATGTGCCGTCTCGTCGTGGTCCGGTCGGTCGTACCACAGCTCGAGCGTTGCGTTCGGCAGAGCGTCGACCAGCTGTCGTTGACGCTTCATCAGTGGATGGTTGCTCGGCGAGCCATCCGCGTGTAGAACCGTCACCTCGCAGTCCGATTTCGCGTGGTGCAGGTGCTCCAGAATGCCGATCATCGGGGTGATGCCGATGCCAGCCGAGATCAATACCACTGGTTCCGAGCCGATTTCGGCGGTCGGCAGGTCGCCGAACGGGATGCTGACATCGAGCATGTCGCCGGGGCGCACGTTGTCTGCGATCCACGTCGAGACCTCACCGGCGGGGCAACCCCCGGACGCCGCAACGGGTTTGACCGCGAAAGTCAGTTCGTTGTCCGCGCCCACCGTGACGAGGCTGTATTGGCGAATCTGCCTGGCACCGTCCGGCAGGGTTGTTCCGACGGACACGTATCGACCCGGCTGATCCTGATCGCTGAGGTGCCAGTCGGCGATCACGCCGATCACGACCGCGCCCGACGGGTCCTCCACCCGCCGCGACACCGTGGCCCGGTGAAAGACCTGCCCAGCATCGACCCCGGCATCCTCGTAGAGCCGACGCTCCAAGTCGATGAGAGTGTCGGCCATCATCCAGTAGACGCGGTCCCATGCCGAAGCGACCTCTGCAGTTACGGTCTCGGCGCCGAGTACTTCGACGATGGCGGCGAAGAGGTGATCGTGCACGATCGAGTACTGATCGGCGGTGATGCCCAACGACACGTGGCGGTGTCCGATCCTCGACAGCATTTGGGCGGGATGAGGCAGATCGGGATCGACCAGATGGGAGGCGAACGTTGCGATCGACGCCGCCAGCGCTCGCTGCTGTGCGCCCTGCGCCTGATTGCCGCGGTTGAAGAGATTGCGCAGCAACTCGGGGCGGGCTTGAAACATGCGGGCATAGAAGACGCTCGCGATGGTGTCGATGTTTGCGCCGACCAGCGGCAGAGTCGCCCGAATCATGTCGGCGTGCTCGGGTTCGAGATCGGTGTCGAGGTCTGCTGGATAGTAAATGGACATGGGTGTTCCCTTCGTTGGAGCTGGTGGAGCCCGTCAGGGCTGCGGAGCGGTCGCGATCGTCAGCTGAAGGAACGGCGATGCGGCCAGGTCGTCGATCGTGTACCGATCGAGTTCGGAATAGAACGCTTCGTGGGCATCGGCCAGCGCACGGCGCAGCCTGCACGCAGCGAGGAGGGGGCACGGTTGTCCGCCGGTGCAGTCGACTACCTCGCGGTCACCTTCGAGTCGGCGAATCAACTGCCCCACCTGCATCGACCGTCCGGTGTCGGTGAGAAAGAGTCCACCCCGACGCCCGCGAACAGCACGAACGCAGTCGAGTCCGACCAACCGAGTTATCGCCTTTGCGACATGGTGTTCCGATGCGTTGACCTGCGTGGCGATGGAACCGGTTGTCAATCGCCTGTCGGGCCCGGCTGCGGCCAGCAACATCATCGCCCGGAGGGCCAGATCGCTGAAGCGAGTCAGTTGCATGGAACCGACGGTAGTTTAATGCGCATCGACAATGCGACTTTTAGTCTGGTGTGCTCGAACACCACGTTTCGTGCGGTTTTTGTACCAGCACCGATGCGGTTTGGGTGGCCGCCGATCGGGGACGCGCACGTTCCAGCGAGCGCGCAAGTTGCAACGCGTGCCTAGGCTGCAACCTGCGCGTCTAGCCCGGCGAGTGACCGAATCAGACTGTGAGTATGGGTGTGTCCGGTTGATACTGGACTTCTCCAGTGAGTTGGGGCCTGACTCTGAAACAGACCGACGTCTCAGACTGTCCT
>NZ_LVCV01000389.1 GCF_001647195.1 Rhodococcus sp. EPR-157
CCGATCTGCCAGAACACGTTGCAGGGGTTGGCACCTCGGATCATGGCTACGGTCGAGTTCGGGGCGGTGATCAGCGACGAACCGACCTGGAAGATGAAGACTGCGGCAGGATCGTTCTCCGCGTCGAGCGTGACAGTTCCGGTCAACCCGAGCGTGCTGTCGGCCTTGTAGATGCCCGGTGCCAGTGTCTGTCCGCCGAGATCGACCGAGGCGACTGTGGCAGGTGTTCGACCAGCGGCATCGTTGTACGCGGTCGTGAGATCGGATTGTGCTTGCAACGCAACAGCATCCGCGGCGTGGATTACACCGTTGTTCACCGAGCCCGGGGGGAAGCCCACCACGGCGGTGCCCGGGCTGACGCCCAGGTCGCCGGAAATTGTGGACGGTCCTGTGTTGGTGACGGTCTGTCCGGCGAGCACGGCGAAGCTCTCTGCGGTGCCGAGTCCGACTGTCGGCACCGCAGCCGAGGCTGTGCCTGTCGTGAACACCAAGATTGTGGCAGTGGCGGCTGCGACGGTCGCGACCAGCGCGCCCATCATGCGACGAGGAGTGGGACCTTGCTGAAGTCGAGCGCGAGAACTGTTGGTATGCATCTGAATTCGATCCTTCTGTACCATTTGCACATGCAGCATCGACATCGCTGCGGCAGGTGCTTTGAATACCTGGCGTCCCCGACTGGAGGGAACGGGAGGTAGGAGAAGTGCCCACTCGAATCGAGGGTGCGGCGCCCCAGTTCTGGAGGCGGACTATCGATCCGGGCGTCTGCTGACGATCGTGCCGATCGTGGATCGAAATTTCGAATCCGCGAGCGAAATGTGGCCGAGCGAAGATCACTCGAACCTGGCAGGCTTTCCCCGTATCGCTACGGCTTAGGGCTTTAGCAGAACACCTGCGGACATGCAAAGTCAACAAAATACCGTCCGGAACGAATGGTTTTTTTGCGCGCTGCATAGCAGGCAAATAAACCGTTTGCCATTTTGGACGGTACGTACGCTTGGAAAGCGCTCCCAAATGCTTTGGCTAACAAAAGAGTAATGACCCCGTGTGCACGGTCCAATTGGGCACGTGCACCATCGGGGTCAGCTCTGTCGGAACTCGAAGTCTCTGTGCGACTGTGCGGTTGAACGATGTCATCCGACAGCATCGCGACTACACGAGTATTGCTATGGCCGTGGCAGTTTCACTGACCGGCTTGTAGGAGGTCTGTGTTCGGCCGATTTCTCGAGGTCACGGATGAGCTCGGTGACCGTCCGGTCGCGGGTCAGCTTCCACTCCAGCACCGGATTGAGAATTCCACGCAGCCAGAAGTAGGGGGCCCAGACGGCAGGAGCAATCGTACGCGCGCGGCGAGTGCGGACGCTGCGCACCAATAACTCGGCTGCTCGGTCTGCGGGCAGCCGCCGATTCAGCGGCCACGGCAGCAATTCGCCGATCCGACGGCCAACAGGGTCGTTGTCGAGTGTTCCCCGTGCCAGATCGGTATCCACGACGCCGAAGTAGGCGAGTCCCGCCGAGGCTCCGACTGCGGCGAATTCGATGCTCAGCGCGCGTCCCAGTTGCTCCACGGCAGCCTTGCTGACCATGTACGGAGCGCCTCCCATGCCTGGAGTGAACGCAGCGCAGGATGATACGAGCACGATGTGCCCGCCGCGGGCGACTACTTCGTCTGCGCTTGCGCGCACGATGTTCAGGACGCCGCCGAAGTTGACGGCCATCACGGCGTCGAAGATGTTCTTGTCCACAGTGCGGATCGTTGCGGGAGGCGGCGTTATTCCTGCGTTGGCGATGACGATGTCGAGGGCGCCGAACTTCTCTACTGTTCGAGCGACGCACGCCACCATCGCCGCAGAGTCCGTGACATCGGCCGCGAGCAGGAGTACGCGATCGCACTTGATCGCGTCCGCGGGTATGTCGCGGTCGACTACCGCGACGGATGCGCCCGCGGCCAGGAGCTTCTGCACGGTGGCAGCGCCGATTCCGCGTGCCCCGCCGGTCACCAGAGCAACTGCACCTGTCAATGCGAGCTGACGTTTCATGCGGAGGCCTCCGATGTTGCAGGCTCGGCTTCGACGACGGGTGACGCCGATCGAGTGCGGTACCCATAATGGTCGAGCTCGATCGCGGACATGCGCCGGGTGAAGTTACGTACGGATCCAGGCCAGTAGGTGACGTTGCGGCCTGATGGACTGAGGTAGTAGCTGCTGCATCCGCCCGAGTTCCATACCGATCCTGCGAGTCGGGCATCGGTGTACGCGGCGAATTCGGCCTGCGCTTCGCTGCTGACTTCGAGAGCGACGATGGACTTGTCGTCCATGACGCGCAGCGCCTCGAGTATGTACTTCACCTGTGCCTCGATGGTGACGACCTGTGAGGTGTAGACCACCG
>NZ_LVCV01000390.1 GCF_001647195.1 Rhodococcus sp. EPR-157
CGACAACGACTTTCCGCCGCGGCCACGGATGCGCCGAAAACCGGAGTGCTTGGCAATGGTGAATCCGGTTCCCAGCACGATCGTGTCGACCTCGTGCGTTTGCCCATCCGCAGTGACGACTCCTTCCGGCCGGACTTCGGTGATGGCAGTTGTCTCCACGCTGACGTTGTCGCGAGCGAGTGCGGGATAGAACTTGTTGGAGAACGTCGGCCGTTTGCATCCGAACGCATACTGCGGAGTGAGCTTCTCTCGAAGTACCGGATCTTTGATCTGACGTCGAAGGTGCGCACGTCCGAGCGCAGCAAGGGGAGCCAGGAGCGACCGGTGGTTGATGAGACCGGGAACCAACGCTTCCTGGAACAAGTCGAAGACACGGCGAAGTGCCCTCTGTGTCAACGGATACTTGCGTTGCACCCTTCGGCCTGATTCCGATATCGGACGGTCTGGGTGCGGCAGGATCCACGTCGGTGTCCGCTGGAACACCGTCAGATGGGCGGCCTCGGGAGCGATGCGTGGTACGAACTGCACTGCCGACGCCCCGGTTCCGATCACGGCTATGCGGCGGTCCTTCGCGGAGAACTCGTGATCCCATTCGGCGGAGTGAAAAACAGTGCCCGAGAATGATTCGAGACCCTCGATATTCGGACGGGCCGGTTCGCTGAACGGTCCGAGAGCCCCGATCAACACCCGTGCGGACCATGTTCCCCCGGATGTCGTGACGAGCCATCGCGCCTCTGTCTCGTTCCAGGAAGCGTCGAGGACTTCGTGACCGAATCGAATTCGATCCCGGATCTCGAACTTGTCCGTGCAGTCGTTGAGGTATCCCTCGATCTCAGGCTGCAGGGGGTACAGACGAGTCCAGTCGGGATTGGGGGCGAAGGAGAAGGAATACAAGGCTGACGGAATGTCGCACTGGGCGCCGGGGTAGGTGTTCACGTGCCACGTGCCGCCGACTGCATCGCCTCGCTCGAAGACCAGGAAGTCCGGGCGACCTTCTTGTTGCAGGCGGATCGCTGCACCGAGACCGCCGAAGCCCGCTCCGATGATCGCGACATCGATCAGCGGCACCGTCTCGGTGTCCGAAGTTGCTGCAGTCATGAGGGTGACTCCTTCTTTACAGATCGAGGACGCTAGAGATCGAGGACGACGACTTCGTTGTCGGTGGCACCGCGCGAGACGCAGAGGGTGAGTGAATCCTGCCTCTCGGCGACGCCGAGTACGCGATCACGGTGGTCGACGCGCCCCGCCACGAGCCCGACGACGCATGCTCCGCAGAACCCTTGTCTGCACGAGTACGGCTGATCCGGTTTGACTCGTCTAAGTGCATCGAGTGCCGTTTCCTGCGCCCCGACGGCGATCGTTCGACCCGAACGATTCAGCTGGAGCGTGAAGGGCTTGCCGTCCACCACTGGCGCTGGAGCGAACAGTTCGGCGTGAAATTCCCGCACTGCGCTTGCACGTTGCGCTTCGTCGCGCAACTTCGACGACAGCGCCACCGGCCCGCAGACGTACATCGCGGTGTCACCCTCGGCGAGCTCCACGATGTCCGAGGGAGACGGGAAGCCGTCCACATCGTCGGTCCGCAGAAGTAGATGTCCTCCGGACGTCAGGGCCAGCTGCTGCAGTTCCTTGACGAAAGGCAGGCTCGCCTTGGATCGCCCGTGGTAGTACAGCGTCCACTTCGAACCGTCCTCGACAGCGCGTTCGACCATCGCACGGATGGGCGTGATACCGATTCCCGCGGCAACGAAGAGATAGTGCTCGGCGTCGGCCATCGGAAATGCGTTGCGCGGGCCCCGGACACGAAGAACGTCACCGGGCTCGAGGTTGTGAAGCTCGGTCGACGCGCTGCCGCCGATCACCTTGCGGACACTGATGCGGTAGTGGCGACTGCTGGTCGGACGTCCGGTGAGTGAGTACTGACGCACTGCCCCCGACGGCGTGGTGACGTCGATGTGTGCACCGGGCATCCACGACGGAAGAGGCGCACCGTCGGCGCGGCGCAACAGAAGCGAACGGACGTCCTCTGCTTCGTCGACGATCTCGTCGATGATTGCGTCGAATTCGTATCCGACGTATCGCCGTGGCCGCGCCGGGGACAGGGCCGTCACGATCGACGAGTCCGCGACGAGCTTGGCGTAGACCTTCGATGCCGCGCCGATGGCGCGGAGCCCGATGCCGGGTGCGGTCACCGTGACATCACCCAGGTGGCTACGAGTCGCGGTCATTGCTGCGCCGCCAGAGCCGCTGGAGACGTGGCTAGATACTGCACAGCTTTGTCGATGTCGCCCATATGGGACGGGTGGAAGCCGGGGCGGATGTAGAGGGAGAGCTGAACGAAGAGAAAAGACAATCCCGGTATGAGGTTCTTGTGTGATGCCCTGGCGAAGGCAACCGGCCATGGCGTACGGAATCGGCGCTTCCCGGTGCGGGGGGTCGCGACCGAGTTCTTGTACAGGTAGGCAGCGGTGGTGAACCACAGCACGGCCAAACCGGCACTGGCCACGACCGCTGTCCGTGCCCTTCGGAAGCCACCTCCGTCCACGTACTGGAAGGCGTCGAATGCGACGTTGCGGTGCTCTAGTTCCTCCGCGCCGTGCCAACGCAGAAGGTCCAGCATTGTGGGATCGACGCCGAGTCGATCGAATTCCGTATTGTCGAGCAACCATTCGCCGACTACTGCGGTGAAGTGCTCTGCTGCTGCATAGATTCCGAGTCGTTCGTTCAGCCATGCCTTGCCGGGGCGGCCGGTCAGACCGTGGTCACCGAACACCACTCCCACCGCGAACCGGATTCGCCGCAGGATCGGTTCGATGTCCACACCGTGTGCGACGAGGTACTCCCGGAAGCTCTCGTGCGAGGACGCGTGCGTCGCTTCCTGCCCGACGAACCCGACTACCTCCTCGTGCAGTCTTCGGTCGTGGATGTAGGGGAGAGCGCGGGCGAAAACGTCTGCCATCGCGCGCTCTCCCTCGGGCAGAACGAGGTGCATCACGTTCCAGAAGTGGGTGGCGTACCAGTTTCCTGGGATGTACTGAAGGGGAACGTTCGACCAGTCGAACTTCACGGCCCGCGCGACGATCGCGTAGGACTCGTCGATGTATCGGTCGTTCGAGTCGACCGCCTTGTTCCGAGACATTCGAACTCCAATCCCTTGATGTTCTGTTGTCATCGATGTTACATAGCAACAGTAGATGTTGCAATGTTGCATTCGCCTGCGGATGGCGAAATGGCCGTTAAGATCGGGCAATGCATCCAGACGGAGACGATGGGCCCATTCTGGACGCCGCGTTCGAGCTCTTCGGCGAGGTCGGCATCGCGCGGACAACCATCGGCGATGTCGCGAAACGAGCCAAGGTCAATCGTGTGACCGTCTATCGCCGGATCGGCTCGAAGGACGAGCTGGTGCAGGCCGTCATGGGGCGAGAATCAGCCAGATTGTTCGCGTCACTGGCCGCCGTTGCGTCGCAGCAGTCCTCGCTGGCCGAGCGCATCGTCCATGGCTTCGCAACGACCATCGACTCCGTCCGTACCAATCCGGTCCTTCTGAAGATGTTCGATTCGGAAAGCCCGGTCGTGTTGGAGCAGCTGACGACCAACGCAGCGGGACTGCTCGCGCCGGCGATACGTGCAGCAACGGCCATTTCGCGCGGAGAATCGGATGCGGAGAAATTCGCTATGCCCGACGCGCCGGAAATTGTTGTACGACTGGTCCATTCGATTCTCCTGACGCCGTCGGCCGCGGCGCCCCTGGAGACGTACGAGGAACTTCTCGTCTTCGCGCGTCGGAACGTCGTTCCGATGCTGACTCTGAACACCTAGTCCTAGAATCGGAGCAGTTAGGGTAGGGTTGGCTCGCCTTCCGATCGTGGCAGGCACGTTCCCACCTGCACGTCGATCTTGGAGGTCACCGATCCACATGAGCATCTCCCTACCGTTCGACGTGACTAGGAGGGCCAAGACGTATGCGATCGCTGGGGTCATGGCGTCTGCGTTGATACTTCCAGGATGCTCGAGCGCAAGTTCGGACTCGGAACAGCGCGCGAGCACGAGAACGGTCGACGACTACTTCGGCTCGGTCGACGTTCCGGCCGCGCCGATGCGTGTCGTCGCTGCCGACCCGATCTCACTGGCGCTGATGCTCTCGCTCGACACGAAACCGGTGGCGGCGTCGTTCAACCCGCTCGCTCTCCCCGCGCATGTCGATGAGCGCGCCGATGGCATCGAGAACATCGCCGGTGAGGGTGGCGGATTCGATCCCAACGTGGAGGCGATCCTGGCCCAGGACCCAGACCTCATCGTCGTTGTCGCCGGCTACGACGGCGAAGGCGAGGAGGCCTGGAACAAGGAGATCTACGATCGACTCACGGCCAGTGGAGTACCGACCTACGGATTCGCCTACAACGACGGAGTCTCGCTCGACGATGTGTCCAACGGTGTTGCCGCCATGGGCGAGGTACTCGGGAAGCAGAACGAGGCGGCGGAGTCGATGCAGGCCCTCACCGATCGGATGGCTGCCCTGAAGCAACGGGTTTCCGATGCCGGCCTCGCCGACAAGCCCGTCTCGGCGGTACGTCTGAGTGAGCGGGGCGAGTATTCGATTCGAGTCGGAACAGGAGAGAGCATCGCCTTCCGTGGGTTGGGAATGGCGCAGCCCGAGGGGCAGCAGGATCCCAGCGCGTTCCGCATCGACATCACCGACGAAACGCTGAACATTCTCGCGTCCGCCGACACCCTGTTCGTGTACCACGACGAGGGATCCGATGCCGAACGAGACGCCATCAGCACCGCACCACTGTGGTCGACACTGCCTGCCGTGCAGCAGAACCGGGTGCACTGGGTGTCGGCAAGCGCGTGGAACTCGTCCGACCCCATCGGCCTCGGCCTGATCCTCGACGACATCGAAACGCTACTCGTCGCGCCGGCCGAGCAGCGCTGAAAGTAGACACCGTGTCCAACCGCCGAGGCGCGCCCGGCTACGTGACCGTACGAGTGGCCGAGGCAATTCGGCTGTCTCCGTCGATGATTCGCGTGGTGTTCGACGTTCCGGCCACGTGCGGGTTCGAGTCGAGTGGAGTGCCGGACGAAATCGTGCAGCTGTACTTCCCTGCGGCCGGGGAAGATGCGCCGCCGGAGATGACGTCGAAGGGCGGTGTGCTCGCGCATCATGACGGCGTTCTCCGCGAATGCCGTAACTACACGGTCCGTCGGTGGGAATCGGGCCGGATCTGGATCGATTTCGTCGACCACGTCGGTGGGATCGCTGCCGAGTGGGCCCGCTCGGCAGCGCCCGGTCGACAATTGGGGATGTCGGGGACGCGGTCGTGGTACGAACCGCCCGGCGACACCGACTGGATGTTGTTCATCGCCGATCTGCCGGGGCTCCCGGCGATGCTTCGCGCGATCGAGCAACTGCCTGCGGGCCGCAATGCCCATGCCATCGCCGAAGTAGCCCACCGCGACGACATGCTAGAGGTACGGACCTCGGCGGAGGTCACCGTCGACTGGCTCATCGCTGGAAACGGACGCGGCGCATCGGAATTGGCAGATGCCGCGCGTGCGTACGCGATGCCGCCGGGTCCTGGCTATATCTGGTTCGGTGGGGAGGCGTCGGCAGGTCGAGCGGTGCGCAAATACCTTCGCGGCGAGATG
Source organism: Rhodococcus sp. EPR-157 (assembly GCF_001647195.1). Lineage (GTDB taxonomy): Bacteria > Actinomycetota > Actinomycetes > Mycobacteriales > Mycobacteriaceae > Rhodococcoides. The sequence goes on from NZ_LVCV01000390.1 coordinate 5,653, forward strand.
AGCTTCCCGGCGGACCGGCTTGCCATCGTGGGGTACTGGCGTGACGACAAAGAGGTCTGGCTCGAACGCTATGAGCGCGTTGCAGATTCACTTCTGGGCGATTACGAGCGCATCGCGGCGACCGGCGTGGGTGACGCCGAAGCGGAGATCGCCTGGGATGAAATACTCGAGCGCGCCGGTCTGTAGAACACGAGGCGACGCGTCGGATCAGGGCGTCCGATCGTACGAGTCGAGAACCCGAAACAGGGCGTCACGCAGTGCCGTTCGATTGCCGCCCGGTGTCGGCCTGGCAATCTCGTGCAAGGTGTAGCCGTCGATCAGGGCCAGAAAATGTCGGGCAGGTAGATGCGGTTCCGCGATGCCGAATGCCCCCAGGGCCGCCTCGGCTGCCTCCTCGATCATGCGCATGATTCTGTGCACCGAATCCGCCAGCTCGGGTCGTCGGCGCACGGCCAGGTATGCCTCGAACTGGACGAGGGAATCGTCGTCATCGGGAGAGGACAGCAGCGAGACGAGGTCCATGATCGCGTCGGCGAGATCGTCGCGAGTGAGGCCGCCGGTCTGCGCGACGTCGAGTAGGGCAGTGACTTTCGCCGTCACGTTCTCGGCTATCCGGGTGATCGCGGCATCGATAAGTTCACCGACCGAGCCGAAGAAATAGCTGGTGGTCGACGGTGGGAATCCGGCGGCTTCGGCGACGGACCGAAACGAGACGCGTTCGAGTCCGCGAGTCCCGATCAGGCCGATCGCCGCGTCCACGAGGGCATCGCGCCGCTCCTGGCCGCGTGCGTATCGCGTCTTCGGACGGTCTTCGGTCATGGCTACAACGTAGCCGGGTGCTGGGTTCCACTTCCATCGCAGTGTCCTTCAGCAGGGACTTCTCGCGAATACTGGCCTAGTGGCCAATATTGGGCTACTGTCGCCGCTACATCGAAGAGCCCGGAAGGAGGCACCCATGGCCGAAATATCGCAGGCCCATCGTGTGGATGTAGTGGTAGTCGGCGCAGGACTCGCAGGACTGACCGCAGCCAGGGAACTGACGGCCGCAGGACTGACCGTCCAGGTCCTCGAGGCCAGAGACCGGGTGGGCGGGCGGACGGTCAACCACGCACTCGGCGAGAACTCGGTGGTGGAGACCGGCGGACAGTTCGTCGGTCCGACGCAGGATCACGTCCTTCGCCTGGCCGCGTCGGTCGGCGTCGGGACGTTCCCGGCGCATGGCATCGGATCGAGCGTCTACGTCAAGAACGGACGCGCCCGACGCTTCGACGGCGGGGTGCCACCGGATCTGGCGGCGCTGCCCGACATCGGGATGCTCGTGGCGCGAATCGACCGGGCCGCCAGGCAGATTCCCGCGGGCAGGCCGTGGTCCGCACCGCGTGCGCGCGAGTGGGACACCGAAACCCTCGCCACCTGGGCGCGCCGGCACTCGGCCACCGACGGTGGAGTGGAATTGCTCGACATCCTGCTCGGCTCGGTGTTCGGTGGCACGGCCGCCGACGTGTCCGCGCTCTTCGGCTTGGCGTACATAGCCGGGGCGGGCAACGAATACACGCCCGGCACGGTCGACCGATTGATGAGTGTCTCTGGGGGAGCGCAACAGTGGCGATTTCTCGGCGGCTCGCAAGCGATCTGCATCACGATGGCGGAGCAGCTCGGAGACGCTGTCCGACTCGACACTCCCGTGCGCCGCGTCGAACAGCATCTGGATCGAGTGGTGGTACACGGCGATGTCGAATCGTGGGTCGCCCGATCGGCCGTCGTTGCGATTCCGCCGGTTCTGGCTACCCGAATCGACTGGACCCCTGCGCTTCCCGCGCCCCAGGAAGCACTGTTTCAGCGGATGAACTTCGGCGGCTTGGCCAAGTGCGAGGCCGTGTATCCCGAACCGTTCTGGCGGGCGAGCGGTCTCTCGGGCCAAGCGCTGTTCCGTGACAGCGATGTACCGGTGTCCTCGATGTTCGACAACTCGCCTCCCGACGGGAGCGAGGGAGTGCTGATGGGATTCGTCGGTACCTGGGGTGCACGCCATCGGGGTGGACGGAACTGGTCCGACGGCAACGACGTCGAGCGCCGCGGCGAGGTGCTGCGGGCATTCGCATCGGCAGTGGGTCCGCGCGCACTCGAACCGACGGAGTGGATCGAACTGGATTGGACTCGCGAGCAATGGACCCGTGGCGGGCCCACCGCGGTGTTGACCCCCGGGGTGCTGACCGGGCTCGGACGGTGGCGCGACGCCGCGTTCGGACGAGTGCAGTGGGCCGGTGCCGAACACTCCGACTATTGGAACGGATACATGGACGGCGCCGTGCGATCGGGTGAAAAGGCTGCAGCAGAGGTACTTTCGACCGAAGGAGAACTCTCGTGGAACAACGCTTCGTAGTCTCGGCCCACCGCACACTCTCGGTGAGCCCGGATGAAGTGTGGGCACTGACCGGTGACACCAGCAGATACGCGGAATGGGTGTCCGACGTCCGGGCCGTCACCACTCATCACGGCGCCGCGCGCACCGGCGGTATCTACACCGAGGAGGTCGCAGCGCTCGGCCGTTTCACCACGCACGCCACCTGGACGGTCCGGCATCTGGAACCGAACCGACTGCGAGTGGATTCGGGGCAGGGATTCGCGCCGCTCTCCAACGTGGCGAATGTATTTCGCTTTGCGCCGCTCAGCGGTGGAACTTCCACCGCGATGACCTTCGAGTTCTGGTTCGACGTCTCCCCGAGCTGGCTGGGACGCCTGGTGCGGCCCATTGCGACCGCCGGAATGTCCGCACGATTCGACGTCTCGATGTGCAATCTGGAGGCCCTGATCCTCTCGGAGCAAACGGCTAACCTGCGATGAGAGAACCGGCGGAAATCCTCACCCTCGGCGTGCACATTCTCGACACGCTGGTGCGGCCGGTGACCGAGATTCCCGACGGTCAGGCGGCGGTCCTGGCCGAGCAGATCGCGATGTCGGCCGCGGGCACTGCCGCGGGAACGGCGCTGGTGCTGGCCCGGTTGGGTGCTGCGGTGCACTCTGCGGGCGTCGTCGGTGGTGATTCGGCAGGTTCGTTCCTTCTGCAGCTCCTCGCCGACGATGGAGTGGATGTTTCCCTCGTTCATCGCATGGACGGAGTGCAGACCTCGGCATCGGTGCTGCCGATCCGGCCGGACGGTTCCAGACCGGCTCTGCACGTGATCGGCGCGAACGGCTATCTGGCTCAGCATGTTCCATGGAACATGTTTCACAACGTCGACTTTCTGCACCTCGGTGGGCCCGAGTTCTTCGGACCCGACACCGCGCGGGACATCGCGCGCCGCGCTCATGAGGACGGCGTTGTCGTCACCGTGGACAGCCTTGCTCCGTCCATTCCGGAAGGACTCGGTGCGTTCGCCGCCGCACTGCCGTACGTGGACTACCTGCTGCCCAACGACGAGCAGGTCCTCGGCTGGACCGGCTGCGCCACTGTCGAAGACGGGTGTCGCCGATTGCTCGAGCTCGGCGCGTCCTGCGTGGTGGCCACCGCGGGTGCCTTGCCCACGCTCGTCGTCACCTCTGAGTGTGCCGTCGAGGTCCCCGCATATTCCGTGGACGTGGTGGACACCAGTGGATGCGGCGATGCGTTCTCGGCCGGGTTCGTTCGGGGCCTGTCCCTGAGCATGAGCGTCGTCGACGCCGCCGAACTGGGCAACGCGACCGCCGCGCAAGTGGCGCAGGGACTCGGTACCGACTTCGGCGCCTACGACCTCGACTTCGTTCGGAAGTTCGCACGCACGTGCGAGACGATCTGATGGCGGTCGACGTGGACGAACTACGGGAGTCCGTCGCCGGGGCCGCCCGGCAACTGGGCCGACGGGCGTTGGTTCTCGGTACCGCAGGCAACGTCAGCGCGCGTGCGGGCGATGTGGTGGCGGTGACGGCGACCGGACTGGTGTTGGCGGACGCGACGATCGAGGACATCACGCTCGTCGGTATGGACGGCGTCGTGCGCGCGGGTGCCTGCGAACCGACGTCGGAACTGGACCTGCACCTGGGAATCTACGAAGCGTGTGACGCGCGCGCAGTGGTACATGCGCATTCTCCGGCAGCCGTTGCTCTTTCACTTGTCGCGGACGAATTGCCGCCGGTGCACTACGCGCAGCTCGCTCTCGGCGGCAGAGTTCCGGTGATCCCGTTCGCGCCGTTCGGTACGGCCGAGCTCGCCGAGACGGTGGTGGCGGCGATGCGTTCGAGGTCGGCGGCCATCATGGCCCATCACGGTTCGGTGACCACCGGTCACGATCTCGGGGCCGCGTTGTCGAACATCGAACTTCTCGAATGGCTCTGCGGTGTCTATCTTTCGGCTGCGTCGGTGGCGACCCCGCGTGCCCTCGGTGACGCGCAGCTGGCGGCAACCCTCGACGAGGTGGTGCGCCGTAACTACGGAACCGCAGCGCCAGTGCGAAGAGACTGATCCAACCTGCCATTGCACCGCTGCTCGCGAGTGTGTTCCTCTCCACTGTCGGCGGATACCCGGCTTTGTTCGCCGCCGTGGGGATACTGGCCGCACTCGGAGCAGCGGTAACTTGGCAGGTGAAAAAAGGTGCGCTGATCGCTCAGCGGCGGTGACGCAGCCCCAGCAATCGGTCGATCAGCGGCATGACCCACCGTCGACGACGGAGAGTTACGAGTTCGAATCCCGGGATGTCGAACAGTTTCGTGACGCGGCTGTGGGTGCGGCAGAACTCCGCGAACCCCTCGTCGCCGTGCACACGGCCGAATCCGCTGGCGCCGACACCTCCCATCGGCACCGAACCCATCCCGGCGAACGCGATCACCGAGTTCACGGTCACCTGGCCGCACGCCAGCTGCGCTGCAATCTCATTGCCCTGTTTGCGGGAGAACACCGATGCGCCAAGGGCGTACCGATGATCGTTGCTCAGCTCGATGGCCTCGTCGATGCTGTCGACCTCACGAACGGTGACCGTGGGGCCGAACGTTTCCTCGCGAACGGCCGAGCAGCTCTCGGGAGTGTCCACCAAGACGGTGGGTCCGACGTATCGCTCGCCGATGGAGGAGAGTCCGCCGATCAATGCTCGGCCACCGGCCGCGTCGGCGGCAGCGAGGTGACGCCTGACGATCTCGATCTGTGCGGGCATGGTCATCGGTCCGTAGGTGGCGGACGCGTCACCACCGGGCTGGATGCTGCGTGCGTGCGCGACGAGCGCTGCAGTGAATTGCTCGGCAATGCCGCGCTCGACGTAGACGCGCTCGACTCCGACGCAGGTCTGGCCGCCGTTGGTGAACGCGCCCCAGGCGACCGCCTCGGCTGCAGCTGCGACGTCGGCATCCCCAGCGACGATCACCGGATCCTTGCCGCCGCATTCCAACACCACCGGAGTGAGCGTTTCGGCGCACGTCGCCATGATCTTCGAGCCGGTGCTGGTCGAACCGGTGAACGCGATCTTGTCGACCCCCGCGCGGCACAGCGCGGCACCGGTGTCACCGAAGCCGGTCACCAGTGACAGCACCCCGGTCGGCAGACCCGGATTGGCGTCGTGGAAGGCCTGAACATATCGGGCTCCGATGGCCGGCGTGTATTCGCTCGGCTTGAACACGACGCAGTTTCCTGCTGCCAGCGCCGCCGAGATCGCACTGTTCGGTGCGTACAACGGATAGTTCCACGGGCCGATCACGCCGACGACGCCCAGTGCGACTCGCTCGACCCGAGCTGAGTAATTCGCCAGCAGCAAGCCGGGGTTGACGCGCCGAGATCGCAGCAGGCGCGGCGCATGTCGTTCGGCCCACCCGATGTGCTCGAGGGTCAGCACGATCTCGAGCAACGCGTCCTCGGCGGGCTTGCCGTTCTCTCGGTGAAGCAGGTCGACGAACTCGTCCCGGCGACTCCAGATTTCGTGGCGCCACGCCCTGAGGTGGTGGGCGCGCGAGCGGGGCGGCAGCGACGACCATGCGCTCTGAGCGTTCCGCGCATCACTCACCACCCGCGCCACGATCTCGGCCCCATCGACGGCGAACGAGGCGACGAGCCCGTCGTCGATGGGGGAGACCGAGTCGAAAGTATCGAGGTGCGCCGACACCTGGGTTGTCACAGGGAGGCCCCGAGCCCGTCCTTCGCCGCCACGTGTGCGTCCCGCAGTTCGCGCTTGAGGATCTTGCCTGCCCCGCTCATGGGCAGAGCGGTGACGAACTCGATGGTACGGGGGGTCTTGTATCCGGCAACGTAGTTGCGGGTGTGTTCGCGGAGCTCGTCCACAGTCGGCGAGAACTCCTCTGCCAGAACGACACACGCGTGAACGCGCTCACCCCATTCGCTGTCGGGGACCCCGATCACGGCGCAGGCCAACACGGCGGGATGCAGGCTCAGTGCACTCTCCACCTCGGCGCTGTAGACGTTCTCGCCGCCGGTGATGATCATGTCCTTGAGGCGATCGACGACGAACAGGAATCCCTCGGAATCGAGGTAGCCGACGTCGCCGGTGTGCATCCACCCGTCACGAATGGCAGCCGCCGTCTCTTCCGGCTTGTTCCAGTAGCCGAGCATCACGTGTCCACCGCGGACACAGATCTCGCCGACGGAGCCGGTGGCCAACTGCTCGTTGTCGGGTCCGACGATCTGGATCTCGGAGTGCGGGGCCGCGCGTCCGGCAGAGCCGATGCGTTCTCCCACATGGTGTTCCGGCCACAGCAGGGACGCAACCGGAGCGAGTTCGGTCATGCCGTACGCCTGAGTGAGGCGGGCCTGCGGAAGTCGAGCAAGGGTGCGCTCGAGGACGCCGGCAGAGATCGGGGATCCTCCGTACAGCACACGGCTCAGCGACGTGGTGTCGAATTCACTCAAGGCCGGATGATCGACGAGCAGCTGAATCATCGTGGGCACCAGCAGCACATCGGTGATGGAGTGCTTCGCGATTGCGCCGAGGACAGCGGTCGGTTCGAAGAACGGAACCATGACGTGGGTGCCGCCGAGCATGACCTGCCCTACCCAAGCGGCCAGATCTGCGAGGTGGAACATCGGCGCGGCATGCAGCAGGACCGATTCGTCGTCGAGTAGCTGCCCGGTCGCCACTGTGCCCAGCCCCGAGGTGACTAGGTTCGCGTGCGAGAGCATGACGCCCTTGGGGAAACCGGTGGTGCCGCCGGTGTAGAAGAGCCCGGCAAGTGCATCTCCGCTGCGGCGTGCGTCGGGAATGGGATCGTTCGACGCGACCAGCTCCTCGTAGGAGACCATGCCCTCGGGCGTGGCTCCGTCGCCGCAGTAGACGATGGTCTGAAGGGCAGGACACGCCGGGCTCAGGGCCGGAACCATGGCACCGAAGGTGTCGTCGACCAGGAGGACCTTGGTGTCCGAATCATTGAGTGCGTACGCGACCTCGACCGGAGACCAGCGAATGTTGACGGGGTTGAGGACTGCGTTCGCCCACGGCACCGCCAGCAGATACTCGGAGTACCTATCGCTGTTGAAGGCCAGCATCGCCACTCGATCGCCGGCGTCGACTCCGATTGAACGAAGTCCGGCGGCCAGCCTCGCCACTCGGTCGATCTGCTCGGCGAAGGTGCGGACGCGGTCACCGAATACCGTTGCGGCCCGGTTCGGAGTGGTTGCTACGGAGCGATGAAGGCCTTGAGTGAGATACATGTCTAGGTCCCTTGTCGAGAGGGGGCGAGGGTGCCCGGGTGAATAAGGTCACAGTTCCACCTTATTGGCACTGTGTCAATAGGGCGGACGGACGGCCGCCGCCGGAGTGCTCCGAGGTTTCGAAAGGGCTGCGCTACGTGCGCTCTGGGTTGTCGGCGGAGGTCATGGACTCTGCGGTCGACAGGACGGTCACGAGGACGTCGGTCAGCAGAGTTTCGACCTGTTCGCGCGTGATAGCGCCGCGCACCAACCATTCGCGGCCAGCAGCCTTGACCATTCCGCCGAACGCGCGCACCGCCGACGTCGCGATTCGACGGTCACCGCCTCTGTCATCGAATGCCGTGGCATCGAGCACACG